>NZ_JBNKPP010000291.1:0-1806 GCF_050295395.1 Agarivorans sp. | reverse complement strand
CTGACATTGGTCTGGATATTGAGTGTTGGCGTAACCTGTAGCTGGGTTTGTACGCTGACCTTGGGATACATGATTAAGGTCGATTCTAGGATCTCCTTAAGCTGGCTTTGCAGATTAATGCACTGATGTTCTTCGTGACTACGATCGATGGCGATCGTTTTAAATTTTTGGATCAGGCTGCTGGCTTTGGTGATATTACGGACGATTAGCTCACAGCTTTCTTGATACTCATCTAAGATGGCGTTGATTTCGTCGAGGGTGGCGTGTTCGCTGTGAATGAGGTCAATCAGCTCTTCGATATGGTTCAGTTGAGTGCTGGCCGCCGTCAAACAAATACCGATCGGCGTATTGATCTCATGGGCAACCCCAGAGACGAGTCCACCCAAGGCGGCCATTTTTTCCTGCTCGACTAATACTTGCTGCGCCCGTTTTAGCGCCGTTAATGACTGCTCTAATTCTTGGGTTCTTTCTTTGACCTGTCTTGCGAGTTCTTCCTTATAACTCCGTTCGAGTTTCAGCAACCGTTCTCTGTCTTCTAAGGCGGTTTGCAGTTCGGCTTTAGAGCTTTTCAATGCCTCAAAGGAGCTGCGAAGCTGATCCTGCATGCTATTGATAGCATCGGCGACTTGTTTAAACTCATCGACCTTGTCTTTACGTTCAAATTGCAGTGGTTCAAAGTCGGTATCTAAGTCGATGCGTTTGCAGTAATTGCTGAGTTTGTCGAGATGCTTAGTGATGTTGTACCAGACGAGAAACAGGATAAATCCCGCGACTAAGAAGGTTTTAATGCCATTGGATAGCAGGATGAGGATCGCTTTATCGTAGAGACGTTGATAGATAGCATCCATATCCACTTGGACTTCTAAACTGCCGACATTGATATTATCCGTGGGCGACTTATACACCAGAGGAAAGGTTTTACTGAGCGTGTGGTTTTGCTTTTGCTCGCCAGAATTCCATGACTGACCACTATCATCTTTGATTGAAATGTAATTGATATCAGGTAGTTGGATAAGGCCATTTAGTTGAGTATTAATCAGTCTTTCATCGATAACCCAAATGCTGGCGGCGAGGACATCGAGGTTAGCTTTTTCAATATTGGAGAATACACGGTCGATGCGAGTGACATCGCCGCGGTAGTCGCTGATCAGTTGGTAGGCGGTCGTCATTAAGGTAATCAGAGAGCTGAACAGCACGATAGACAAGGTGAGATGCCTGCCTATCGGGCTTTTAATAAATTGACTAAAGAATGTCAGCATCTAAATAGTCTTTATCTGATAGCGAGTTGGATGCTTATAAGCATAGACTCAAGCCTCTAGATTGTGCATTTTATCCCCATGAAATATCCCGCAATTTTAACTGATACAGTGGCATCAAACTTGCTTGATGCCGTCTAAGTTCAATTTTTTGTCGCTGGGATAACATTATGATTAAACTCAAACTGGATTCAGTGAAATTGTTTAGCCCTAAAAAGATGATGTTTCGAGTCATGTTATGGCTAATGGTCAGCTGTGCTGTGTTATTGGCGATCCCATCGAATGTGCTCGCCTTGTTGGCACTGGATAAATTCGTCCCCGAGCATGCCCATTTCGTTGGCCTAGGACTAATCATTTCAATTGCTTATTTCTTAACTCAGTTATTAAACCTTGGCTTAGATGAGTCGATTCGTCACTTAAGTGATAAACGCGTGACGGAAACGATTGAAGCTAAGGTCAACCTGATGGACCGTGCCGAACGAGCCCTCTTGCGGGAGTTCTTTTTACAGGGCGCCACCATTTTGACATTGCCGCAAAATGAACCCGCAGT
>NZ_JBNKPP010000290.1:0-11281 GCF_050295395.1 Agarivorans sp. | reverse complement strand
TCTCGGTTAGTGGCGCGCTACGACCGTTGGCTAGCCGCCAATGGTTTAGACAAGCCCTGCCGCAGTTGTATTCCCCGCGAGCACGATAAACCCGAGCAAAAATAATATGGCTTGGTTTGATACTCATTGCCACCTCGATTTCCCTCCCTTTAATGATGATTTAAGCGGCCATTTGGCCAGTTTTGCCAACGCCAATGTGGCGCTTTGCATGGTGCCGGCGGTATCGCCTGATAATTGGCAAACGGTATTGGATTTGGCCAAGTTGCCAAGTATTAGTGTGGCGCTGGGTTATCATCCTTGTTTTCTCAATAGTCAGGCCTTAGGCCAAGCAGTACAAGCTTTAGAACCAGAACTTGAGCACTTATACGAGTTGCTGAAACAAGCGCTTGGCCAAGTAAGTGCTTGGGGGGAATGTGGTCTTGATGGACGCTTTCCTGAGACGATGGCGCACCAGCAGTTTGCTTTTAGTTGGCAAATAGCAGCGGCGCAAGAGCTGTCTTTGCCTTTGCTGATCCATTCGGTTCGGGTGCACGATCAGGTGGCACAGCTGTTAAAACAGCAGCAGTTTACTCAAGGTGGGATTATTCATGGCTTTAGTGGTAGTTATGTACAAGCCAGTCGCTTTGTGGATTTAGGCTTTAAAATTGGGGTTGGTGGCACCATTACTTGGCCGCGTTCAGAGAAGACCCGTAAGGCCTTAAAACGCTTACCCTTAGATGCCTTGGTATTAGAAACCGACGCACCGGACATGCCGCTCTACCAAATGACCCAGTCACACAATACGCCATTAAATTTAGCAGTGATTTTTCAGCAGCTGGTGGCACTGCGCAGCGAATCGAGTGAACAGCTTGAGTCGGCACTGTGGCAAAACAGTGTTCAGGCGCTAAATTTATCGATGTGATCGGCGTTCACCGCCGCCACCGCCGCGCTGACTAACTGGCTACCACTTAATGGCTTATCACTGCAGCCTAGGCGCATCGCTGGTGTTTGCCCTTGCTTATCGCTCAATACATAGTTAAACAGGGCACGGTTGATTTCAAATAGCGCATTCACCGAACTGGCACTTTTAAGCTGCTTAGACATGCTTTGTTCTAGATGTTCAAAAAAGGCCTGGCAGGCCATTGGCCGAGGCAAGTTAACCGGCATTGGTGAGGCTTGAGCCGAGGTAATGCTGCAATAGGCGCCAAAGTCTGCAGGATACCAGCGATCGTTCCACCAACCTACTTTGTTACCTCCTTCGCCCATATCGGTTTCGGTGCGCGGGTGATGATAGATGTAATACACCTCAGCTTGTTTGTTGCGAATTGCCTCCACACAAGACATTAGCGCCGCGCCGCGAATACTGCTTTCATGTTCAATATAGTGATGAAAGCGCGCAGCTCCGTGGGTAAAACCAGACAATAACTGAAAATGCGCATAAGCACATACCGAAGGCTGAATAATATGAGTGCCACGCAGGTGAGAGGTGGGCCCATAATGCAAGTCTTCAAAATGGTAGCGGTTCAGGGTGAGCTGATAGCGGCGCTTTAAGGCTTCTACTATGGGGTTATCTTGCAGTGCCGGTAAGGTGGTGGAAGGGCGCTGCTGATAGTAAACCGCTTGGCTTAATTCAACCTGAGTTTGGTTATGGGTGTGCAGCAATACATAACCTGATTGAACCTCGTTAGAACATAAGGCCCAAATGCGTTTTTGTTCGGAAAATTCGTGCACCTTGCTCTCGGTATGCAGGGCAATAAAGTCATGCGGTAGGGCGCGTTGTTCCTGTAAGCGGCTATAAAAGCGCAGGCAATGGTAAAGCCTTTGTAATAGCTGGTAGTAGATTTTGGGGGCAATGCTTAATTGCTGCATGATTTGCTGTGGATTGTGTCCTTGGCTTAAAAAGTTAAACAACTGACACAATTGCTCGGTATTTTTAATGTGCGGTTGAGTAAATACACTTTGGCACTGTCGGCATTGATAACGCTGGCTATTGGCACCAGTTTTGCCATAGCGTTTGACCCCCACGGTGGGCCCCAAAAAGAAGCCCGGTTCACACTGGCTACAACCGCAAGGCGCTTTGCTTAAGTGTTGCTGGGCGCGCTCTGCTACTACTAAATTAACGCTATGACTGTCTACTAAAGGGGGGTAACTGCCACAGGCTTTACAGTGCAGGGCGGGGTAACCTAATTGCTGGCTTTTGGCTAAGTAGTCAGAGCTTTCAGTGACCCCAAAATTAGGACAGCGACAGTTTTTGCAGCAGTTAAACTCTTGTCTAAAGGCAAACTCTTGCTGTTGGGCGGCGTTTGGACTGATATTCACTTTAAAACTCTTTTCAACATATTTAGTAACTAGGCCTAGTGTGACTAATCCTTGACAAATATCCCGTGATTTAGCTCACGAAATTAGCCGTTCCCTCCGCCTAGACTGCACGCATCAACTTAGGGGAACTGTGGCGATTTACTTGTTTAATATGATTGCCACCAACAAAAGGAAGGTGCTTATGAACGAAGTCATTATTGCCTTAGTAACAGGCGCAATCGTAGGCGTGGTATTTAGTGCAATTAAACTGCCCTTACCTGCGCCACCGGTTCTATCTGGTATTGTCGGTATTGTTGGTATCTATTTAGGCGGCATGGCCTACCAACAAGTGATACAACATTTTTTCTCTTAATGTTTTTAGCATAAATCAACATCCAGAGAAAAGCCGCCGAAAGTTACCTATAGTTGCACAGTGCATTTGAGATAAATCACTCAGCTTAATGGTAATGAGAAACTTTATCAACACATGTGGTTAACATGGTGTTAAATGGAGTTTATAACTCGATTAGATTTGATCTAACTAGCATTTAGCCAGCTAAGCCAAGGTATGATCATGGTCCGTAGAAGTCATTACAGCTTGGTAAAGACGAGGCTAGACCTAAACGGATACTGTAAGTGTAATGGAATACCAATTCTGGCTTGTTGTTGTGGCTTCTTGCTTAGTACTAAACCACTAGAGCAATGTCGGTTTAATAAAAATATAACTAGTTAATTAGGGACACGTATGAATAATACATTAATGAGCTTGGTAGGCGTAGTTGCGCTGCTAGGGATAGCATTCTTGCTCTCCGATAATAAAAAATCAATTAACAAACGTACCGTATTTGGCGCTTTTGCTATTCAAGCAGGCTTCGGTGCATTTGTACTTTACATTCCGTTTGGCCAAGACGTTTTGGCAGCGGTATCTGGTGGGGTTCAGTCTGTTATCGACAGCGCTCAAGCTGGTATTGCCTTCCTGTTTGGCGGCTTAGGCAGTGATGCCATGTTTGGCAACGGGGTGGGCTTTGTATTTGCAGTACGTGTATTACCCATCATTATCTTCTTCTCTGCTTTAATTGCGGTGCTTTATTACTTAGGCATTATGCAGAAGATTATTTTGGTGATTGGTGGTGCCTTACAAAAAGTCTTAGGTACCAGTCGTCCAGAGTCTATGTCGGCCACGGCTAACATTTTTGTTGGTCAAACCGAAGCGCCTATCGTAGTGAAGCCCTTCATTCCTAAAATGAGTGAATCAGAGTTGTTCGCCATTATGGTGGGTGGTTTAGCCTCAGTTGCGGGTTCAGTATTGGCGGGTTATGCCGGTTTAGGTGTAGAGCTTAAGTACCTGATTGCCGCTTCTTTCATGGCAGCTCCTGGTGGTTTGTTAATGGCTAAAATGATTAAGCCAGAGACCAATCCTTCTGAACAAGATATGGATGCCACTCTAGCCGAAGAAGAGCGCCCATCTAATGTGATTGATGCCGCGGCCGCTGGTGCTTCAACTGGTATGCACTTAGCGCTTAACGTTGGCGCAATGCTGTTGGCTTTCATTGGCCTTATCGCGCTATTAAATAGCATGGTAGGTGGTATTGGTGGTTGGTTTGGTGTTGAAGGCCTAACCATTCAATTAATCCTAGGTTATATCTTTGCTCCCGTAGCGTGGATTATTGGTGTGCCTTGGGCTGAAGCGGTACAAGCAGGTAGCTTCATTGGTCAAAAACTGATTGTGAACGAGTTTGTTGCTTACATCGATTTTGTTGGTGCTCGCGAAACGCTTTCTCAACATACTCAAGTGGTGATTACCTTTGCACTGTGTGGTTTTGCTAACTTGTCGTCTATTGCGATTCTACTGGGTGGCTTAGGTAGCATGGCGCCAACTCGCCGTGGTGATATTGCCCGTTTAGGTCTTAAGGCCGTAGCCGCAGCCTCGTTAGCTAACTTAATGAGCGCCGCACTTGCTGGTTTCTTTGTCAGTCTGCTATAGCTAGTAAGGCTTCCCGGTTAAGCTCCGGGAAGCCTTAATACAGCGCTATCTATTGCTGCTCTAGCACTAGGTTTAATCTTTAAATACTTGAGGAATAATTATGTCTCAGTCTCTTACTGCTGTGGCCCGTACAGCCCTTTCTTTAATGGACCTCACCACCTTAAATGATGACGATACTCGTGAAACGGTGGCGGCCCTTTGCAGCCAGGCTAAATCAGCTGATGGCCAAGTTGCTGCGATTTGTATTTATCCTCGTTTCATTCCTTTCGCCCGTAAGGTGTTAGCTGAGCTTGACGCCAGCGAAGTGAAAATTGCAACGGTAACTAACTTCCCGTTAGGTGAAGATGATGTGGCTCTAGCCGTTGCCGAAACCAAAGCTGCAGTGGCTTACGGTGCAGACGAAGTAGACGTAGTATTTCCATGGCGCGCCTTAATGGCCGGTGAAGAACAGGTCGGCTTTGACTTGGTGCAGCAATGTAAAGCGGCTTGTGGCGAGATTAAGCTAAAGGTGATTATTGAAAGTGGCGAATTAAAAAGCCCAGAATTAATCGCAAAAGCCAGTGAGATTGCGATTAAAGCCGGTGCCGATTTTATTAAAACGTCTACCGGTAAAGTGCCGGTAAATGCTACCCCAGAAGCGGCAGAAATCATGCTTAATGCGATTGCCGAGTTTAACCCTGACTGTGGTTTTAAAGCAGCGGGTGGGGTGAAAAGTGCTGAACAAGCAAAAGTTTACTTAGATCTTGCTAGCAATATTCTGGGGAATGACTGGTTAAGCCAAGCCCATTTCCGCTTCGGTGCCTCTAGCTTATTAGCGGCTTTACAAGCCACCATTGCGGGTGACGAGAGCGCCCAAGCGGGTGCTGGTTACTAAGCTTTTTCTGTAGACTCATTGTTAAGGAATGCTGATGTTTTTTCCTCAAGAAATCATTCGACGTAAACGTGATGGCCATGCGCTATCGGTGGCTGAAGTCCAGTTTATGGTTGATGGCATCACCACCGGCCAACTCAGTGATAGTCAGGTAGGGGCCTTTGCTATGGCGGTCTACTTTAATGGCATGACCGCAGAAGAAGCTACTGCGCTCACTTGCGCGATGCGTGATTCTGGCCAAGTACTCAGCTGGCAGCATCTTGATTTACCCGGTCCAGTAGTCGACAAGCATTCCACTGGGGGCGTAGGTGATTTAACGTCGTTAATCTTGGGGCCCATGGTGGCAGCATGTGGCGGTCATGTACCGATGATTTCGGGGCGTGGTTTAGGCCATACCGGTGGGACTTTAGATAAGCTGGAGTCCATTCCCGGTTATTCTATTACCCCTAGCACTCAGCAATTTGAAAACATTGTAAAAGAAGTGGGTATTGCCATCATCGGACAAACCGGTGAATTGGCGCCCGCCGATAAACGCCTATATGGCATTCGAGATGTGACCGCTACGGTGGAGTCTATTCCGTTGATCACCGGTTCCATTCTCAGCAAGAAACTTGCCTCAGGCCTTGATGCCCTAGTTATGGATGTAAAGGTGGGCAGTGGTGCCTTTATGCCTGACTTCGCTCAATCAAAGGCCTTGGCTGAAAGCATTGTTACCGTGGCCAATGCCGCCGGAGTGAGATGCAGTGCGCTGCTCACTGATATGAATCAGCCGCTGGCGCCCAGCGCCGGTAATGCTGTAGAAATCGCCGAAACGCTGCGGTATTTGCAAGGGGATACCTCGGCCTTGCGTTTACATCAAGTTACTACTGCGCTAGCCAGTGAGATGCTGATATCTAGTGGCTTAGCTGATAACCAGCAGCAGGCCGAGCAAAAATTGGCCGACAGTATTAGCTCTGGTGCAGCTTTAGAGCGCTTTGCCAAAATGGTGAGTGCTCTTGGTGGGCCTAATGATTTTGTTGAGCGTAGTGAACATTATTTAGCAAAAGCCAAGGTGGTTAAGCCGGTACTGGCAAGACACAGTGGCATGGTCAGCCAGCTAGATTGCCGTGACTTAGGCATGGTGGTAGTAGGCTTGGGTGGTGGACGCAGTGTTCCCGGTGCCGCTATTGATCACAGCGTAGGGCTTAGTGGGCTGGTTCAGTTGGGTGACCTTGTAGATAAAGGACAAGCCCTGTTAATTTTGCATGCCAACGACGAAGCTTCTTGGCAGGCCGCTGAAAAACAAATTCAACAAGCGATTACGTTGGCTGAAGCCGGGGCTGATTTTGAGCAGCCACAGTCGGTGTATCAGCGCATTATTGCTGGTTAAGGAGATCCTATGAAACGTGCGATTATTTTAATGCTTGATTCCTTTGGTATCGGCGCCACCGCGGATGCAGATAAATTCGGCGACCAAGGTGCTAATACCCTGCTACACATTGCTGAGCAATGTGCGCAAGGAAAGGCCGAGCAAGGTAGAACCGGCCCGCTTAACATTCCTAATTTAAATCGCTTAGGTTTAGGCCAGGCCTGCGCCGATAGTGGTGGAGTCTTTCCTCCAGGGTTAGATGCCAGCATTAAGCCCACTGGCCAACATGGCTATGCGGCGGAACTGTCCAGTGGTAAAGATACCCCCAGTGGTCACTGGGAAATCGCTGGTGTACCCGTATTGTTCGATTGGGGCTATTTTAGCGAAACCGAAAATAGCTTCCCGCAGAGCCTGTTAGATGAGTTGGTTAAACGCGCCGACTTACCCGGGTATCTGGGTAATTGCCATGCCTCGGGTACCGAGGTATTAGAGCGCCTAGGCGAAGAGCACATGGCGAGCGGTAAGCCGATTTTTTACACCTCGGCCGACAGTGTTTTTCAGATCGCCGCGCATGAAGAAACCTTCGGTTTAGAGCGTTTGCTGAAACTTTGCGAAATTGCTCGTGAACTGGTCGACCCTTACAACATTGGCCGAGTGATTGCCCGTCCGTTTGTTGGCAACAGCGCTAAGGATTTTGCCCGCACCGGTAACCGCCGCGATCTATCAGTATTACCGCCTGCGCCAACCCTACTCGACCGCATGGCCGAGGCCGGTGGTGAAGTGGTGAGTATTGGCAAAATTGCCGATATTTATGCTCAGCAAGGTATTACTCGCAAGGTGAAAGCGACCGGCTTAGAGGGTTTGTTTGATTTGACCTTGAGTGAAATGGACCGCCAGGTTGATAATAGTATTATTTTTACCAACTTCGTGGATTTTGATTCATCCTATGGGCATCGACGCGATGTAGCGGGTTATGCGGCGGCGCTAGAGTATTTCGATCAACGTTTGCCGGAATTACTGGCCAAGCTTAGCGATGAAGATATTGTGATTATTACCGCCGACCATGGTTGTGACCCTACATGGCAAGGGACGGATCATACTCGCGAACATATTCCGGTGATTTTTTACGGCAAAAAACTTGCCGCCAAAAATGTCGGTAAGCGAGATACTTTTGCCGATATTGGTCAAACCATTGCCGATTACCTGAAGTTGCCTGAGCTTGATTACGGCAGCAGCTTTTTATAAACAATTCTGAACTGTCGCACAGGGAGTGCGGCTTCAAATTCACTGTTAGGAGATTTTATGGCTACCCCTCATATTAATGCTAAACCGGGTGATTTTGCCGAAACGGTTCTTATGCCAGGCGACCCGCTGCGTGCCAAACACATCGCAGAAACTTTTTTAGAAGACGTTGTAGAAGTAACTGGCGTACGTAATATGCTGGGTTACACTGGTACCTATAAAGGAAAACGGGTATCGGTTATGGGATCTGGTATGGGGATCCCCAGCTGCTCTATTTATGCTCACGAGCTATATACTCAATATGGTGTAGAAAACATCATTCGAGTGGGCAGCGCTGGCGCGGTAAGTAACGATATTAAACTGCGCGACGTAGTAATTGCCATGGGCGCTTGCACTGACTCGAAAGTTAATCGGGTTCGTTTTAACGGCCACGACTTTGCCGCTATTGCCAACTATGAGTTATTACGTGCCGCCGTTGACAGCGCTAAAGCGCAGGGCATTGATGCTAAAGTGGGCAATATTTTCTCCGCTGATTTGTTTTATTCACCCGAACCAGAGATGTTTGATGTGATGGAAAAACACAACGTTTACGCGGTAGAGATGGAAGCGGCTGGCCTTTATGGTGTGGCGGCTGAGTGTGGCAAGGCGGCCTTGTGTGTGGTGACCATTTCTGACCATATTCGCAGCGGAGAGAAAACCACTGCCGAAGAACGTCAAACCACCTTCAACGATATGATTATCCTTACTCTTGAGTCTTTGCTTTAGTCTTGGGCTCGTTCACTTCTGGCGGCGATGTCTGCCAGAAGTTGCTTCGCTTGTTTAGCCTTTTTACGCTGCGCCCGTGCATTAATATTAAATAATGTCGCCAGATGGCGTTTTCGCGATAATACCCGAGTTAATAGAAAACCAATACAAATCGACACCAAGAACATCATCATCATTTTCGATTGGCTATGGCTGATGTAGGTATTGGCTTCGGCGAGCAACGTGGTGTGCTCTAGGGTGATCCGTAAAAAGCCCAAGGTTTCGCCTTGTTCTCCTCTGATTTCCGCTACGTAGGGGCGTCGTCCAAAGCCTTCTAGTGGAGTATGGTTAGCTCCAGCAAGAGGCAACAGCTGGGTTAGCGGCAGCGCCAGTTGCGAGCTTGCCAGTCGCAGGCCTCGGTTGTCGTAAATTGAGGCATCTCTTACGAAATGCTCTTTAACCAAGGCATTGACCAATTCACCCAGTTCTTGGTTATTATCTTGGTCGATATAGGTGGCGGCGTTTAACGCGGCGAGAGAGGTGAGCGAGCGGGCCAGTTTTTCGGTTTGGTTTTCAATTAACTGCTCACCGCTGTGCTTTAAATCAAGGTAATAATAGAACACCCAAATACAGCACAGAATGGCGAGTATAAATTGGCTGAATTGAATGATTCGATAGCGTCTAACAGCGGATTTGGCCACATACACCTCTTTTTTATCTGCAAAGCCATTGTAGGTGCTTGCCAAACCAAAAAGCAATACGCTATCTTGATGCGCCGCAATTTTCTAGAAACAAGGATTTAGTTTGGACTCTCCACATCGCCTCGACAGCTTACCGCAATCTCTTAGTCAGTGGTCTTTAGCCTTAAAAACCTATCCCTATCAGTTATCTGCCGAACAAGGTTTAGTGGCCGGGCAAGCCGCCTTAACCGGTGCTTATGTATTAGCTTGGTCCAAGGATTTATTGCTTGAAGATTTCATCAAGCTAACTCAAACCTTGCTGCAACAGCCTTTGCAATTATGTGGGGTACTTCCTGCGGCGGGAAATACCTGTGTTTTGTTGCAAAGTGCCGCTGATAGTACTTGGTGTAAGCAGCAGCTCGCGCAGGCTCAGTTGACATTTGATGCGGTAGCCTTAGATAGCCTGCCAGATCTAAGCCAAGCGGGTGTGGTATTGATGGACATGGATTCCACCACCATTCAAATAGAATGTATTGATGAAATAGCTGCCTTAGCCAATGTCGGTGAAGAGGTTAGTGCCGTTACCGCCGCCGCGATGCGTGGAGAATTAGACTTTGAGCAAAGCTTGCGTACTCGTGTTAGTAAGCTAAAAGGCGCCCCAGAGAGCATTTTGCAGCAAGTGGCCGACAATATGCCGTTAATGCCAGGCCTAAGCTGTTTAATTTCAACCATTCATGATGCCGGTTGGAAGGTCGCGATTGCTTCCGGTGGTTTTACTTATTTTGCCGAGCGTCTACAGCAAGATTTAGGTTTTGATTATGTGCAAGCCAATGTATTAGAAATTGAGCGGCAGACCTTAACCGGCCAAGTTGTGGGCGGCGTGGTTGATGCGCAGGTTAAAGCGAATATCTTGGCGCAGTTAAAACAGCGTTATGGGGCCACTCAAACCGTGGCTATTGGTGACGGAGCCAATGACTTAAAAATGCTAGCCGCCGCCGATTTTGGTGTGGCGATTCATGCCAAGCCTTTAGTGCAACAGCAAGCCCAACTGGCGATTAAACACAGCGATTTAGATGGCGTAGTCTGTATTTTGCTAGCCGCTAAAATGCTAGCGGCTTAAGTTATTATTATGCAGCGCTGAAGTTAAAGCGCTGCATAAGTTCTTCAGTTACGTCAGTCACTTCTATCACACCGGCCACACTCCATAACTCGTCTTCCAGCTGCTTAGCGCGGTGAATCGCATAATGGCTGATGTAGTCTAATTCACGCTGAATGTACTCAGTATCAGGACGACCCACTCGAGAGAGTTGTAGGTTAAAGGCATTAACTTGGCCGCGCCCGGCGCTTAACTGGACAAAGTTTCGCAGCTGTTGAATTGAGTCAAAGTTGCCACTGCAACGCACTGCTAACAGTTTATCGCTATCTTTGGCAGTGACCGTAATCACTTCAATTTTTTCAGGATTGTCGCTGGGTTTATGGCTGCGCAGCTGAGTAGCTAAAAAGCTGGCTAGGTTTTCACTGGATAAAAACTGGCTTAAGTCGGCAGTATGTTTGCTGCTATCAATGTTTAGCCATTTGTCGCTATCTTGAGCAAAGGCACCGTAGGTGACACATTTCACCTCTAATGAACCCGGTACTTTATGGATGAACATGGCGCGACAAAACAGGGGGGCACATAAAATTTGGCGTAGCGCATCGGATAGCCCTGCTATTGCCTTACCCTCTGGGAGTGCCGGTAGCTTGTCGAGGTTATTACTGATCAACTGCTGGAAGAAGCGACTCCCTTCATGAGCGCGCCCCTTGCTCTCTGCAGCCTTGAGGTTGTATACCGTTTTGCTGTTATTGCAGTTGGTCACCTGATAGGGGAGGTGAGATAAACTGAAGTTTTTCACCAGTTTCTGAAATTGAGGAAGGGCTAAATAAAGGGTATCGCCAATTTCATAGTTGAGTGGTGTTTCTAGTTCTATTTTCATCCCCGACACCGAGAAATCAGCAGTCCAGCCGGTTTCGCTACGGTTTTGCTCGGCGACTTCCACTTCAACCAAAGAGCGGTGCTGATAGCGATTTTCTTTTCTTAGCTGTAAGTATTTGTAATTGATTTGCTCGAATTGGGTCTTTTTTTGTTTGCTCTGGTT
>NZ_JBNKPP010000289.1:0-6460 GCF_050295395.1 Agarivorans sp. | reverse complement strand
TTGAATACTTGCGTGGTATGTACCAGCAAGCGCTGGAGGACGACTCCGTGGTGGGCTTATGTATTGGTACCCGTCCAGATTGTGTGCCCGAAGCTGTATTAAAGATGCTGGCCGACTATCAGCAGCAGGGGAAGGAAGTGTGGCTAGAGTTAGGCTTACAAAGCGCTAACGACCATACCTTGAAGCGGATCAATCGTGGCCACGATTTTGCGGCCTTTCAGCAGGCCGTGGCGCGGGCGCATCATCACGGGCTTAAGGTATGCGCTCACTTAATTTTGGGCTTGCCGGGCGAGGGGCCAGCCGATTACATGGCGTCTTTAAATGCCGTGTTGGCAGAACGGGTGGAAGGGATTAAGTTGCATCCTTTGCATGTGGTTGAGGGCAGCAGTATGGCCAAGGCTTGGCGAGCCGGGCGTTTGTTGGTAATGGACCAGGCTGATTATGTGGAGCAAGCGGTTCACTTGATTCGCCATACTCCACCACAGGTGGTTTATCACCGGGTCAGTGCGCATGCCCGCCCACCAGTACTGTTGGCGCCAGAATGGTGTCAAAACAAGTGGTTGGCCCTGACAGCGATTGCTAAAAAATTAGCCTCAGAGGGCCCGCAAGGCAGCGCGTTGAGCCGCTAATTATCCACGATGCGTGAGCTAATCCCTTGTTTAGTAAATGATTATTTTAATGTTTAAATTATTCAGGTAAAGTAAGCGCTGTTGTGGAAAAAATGGACAATTAATGCAAAGCAGTTTCTATCCGGCGGCTTGGATGCAGGCCTCAATCGCTTTACTCAGTCTTTTGTTGGTAGTGGTGACCATATTGTGGGCCTTGTCGGCCAAAAAGGTGCGTGCCAAGCGTTTGGCTATGCAAAAATCACCGGCCGGACAAATAACACTGGATAGTGATGCCAAACAGGTCTTATTTGCTAACTCACGTTTCTGTGAATTAGTGCAATTGTCAAATAGTGGCAAAAGCTGGCAGTTTTCTTGCCCCGAGCATTTAACCCAGTTAATAGCATTACTCGAGCCCTACCAACAGCAGGAGCGAGTGGAAGGGATCCACTGGAAGTTGGAATTTGGTGAGCATTCACGAGTGCTGCTGATTTACGCCAATCTACAGGAACATCATGGTCGTGACCTTTGGTATATTAACGCTTACGAAAATGCTCAGGGTTACAGCTACCTTAATCGCATAGAGCAAGAACAAGCACTGTTTGCCAATGTGCTTAATTCGATCCCCGAATTCATTTATTTTAAAGACGCGGATGAGCGCTTGCTGGGCTGTAATCAGGCTTGGGCCGCGTTGCATGGTTTGAAACCTAATGACCTGACCGGTAAGCGTTTAAGTGACTTCTTAACTCGCCGTGAGTTGAGTTTAAGTCAGGCCTATGATTCAGAGGTATTAGCGGGTAAGCCCTGCCAACATACCGAATGGTTTAGTGCCCCGGATAGTCGTCAAATATTACTACAGCATAATATTTATCCATTGAAAAACCAGCAAGATGAAGTGACCGGGGTGCTGAACGTTTCTTATGACGTGACTAAGTGGCATGAATTGAATCGACAATTGGAACAGGAAAACCAAAATAGGTTAAGTTCTGAAAAGCAACTCGGTCGGCAAAACAATTTGATCCGTACGGTGTTTCATTCTACCCCCGATCCGCTGGGCTTTATCGATGATAAGGGTAATTTTATTGGTGGTAACGAGCCTTTTGCCAAGATGTTTGGTTACACCAGCGATGAGCTATTAGGTAAACATTTAACTGAAGTGCTGAGCTCCGAACAGCTTGAGCAACATCAAGTGCAAAATCGACAAATTCTCGAAACCGGCAAACCGTTGCGTTACGAAGAGTTGGTGTATTTAGATGACGGCCATCAGATTTGGTATGAGGTAATTAAAGGCCCTTATTTTGATGATGTTAGTGGTGAACGAGGGATCATTTTCATTACTCGGGATGTGACCGAGCGTAAGGCCACCGAACAGCAGTTGGCCGACGCCATTATGCAGTTGCAGGAACTCAGTTTTATCGACAGCTTAACTCAGGTGGCTAACCGACGTAGCTTTGATGAAAAGCTACAGCAGTTGTGGCTAACTCATCGCCGTGAAGGTTTAGAGTTGAGTTTGCTGCTATTAGATATTGATAGCTTTAAGCAGTATAACGACAACTATGGTCACCAACAGGGGGATGAGGCGCTACGTCAGGTGGCTAAGCTCACCAGTCGTTCGATTAAACGCGGCTCTGATTTGGTGGCGCGTTATGGCGGTGAAGAGTTTGCGATTTTATTGCCCAATACCAGTAATGACGGGGCTAAATTGGTGGCCCAAAACGTACTGGAAAACATGGCTCAAGCTAAGATCCCCCACGAGTATTCAGAGGCGGGTGAGTATATTTCTGTGAGTATTGGCGTGGCCACTGTGGTGCCTCAACAGGGTGTGGATTATGGCGAGCTAGTTCGCATCGCCGATTTGCAATTGTATCGCGCCAAACATCAAGGTAAGGCGCGTTATTGCTGTGCCGGGGACAGCGCCTAGTTACTTAGGCCTGATAACCTTGGCTAAGGCCTTTGGTGACAATGCCTATTGCGTTATGAGCGTGCAGGCTTTCTAGGTGATTGACTCGCACCCAAAAATCTTCAATGTCTGGGCGGCGGTTTAAACAGTGCTGCAACCGCCGCGCCGCATCTTCGCAAAACATCAGATTTTGGCCGTTAAGCCGGGCGAATTCTTGTTCGTCTTCGCGTTTTACTGCCGCTTGTACCGGGGTTTTTAGGCTGTCTTCCAGTTGGTCGATGAGTTCGATCAAGGGTAAATCTGTTGCCTTAGAGTCTAATTTTACTTTGACTTGAGCGATGCTGCGCTGGCTGTGTGGCGTGGCAACAATGCCCTGGGTGCTGCCTAACCATTGCTGAACCTCGTCGCGAGACACTTGCTCTTGGCTAAATTGTTCGCTAAAGGCTTGCTGAATTAACTGGCGGGCTAAAGCTGCCGAGCAAGGGCAAGTCGAAGAATAAGGTACTTCAACGCTGAGTTCTATCTCGGTGCGCTGTTGATGACGAGTGGCCACTATGCTGGTGGGGTAGGCTTTCCATCCGGTTTTACCCGATACCAGTGATTGACGACGTAAGTGGTAATCAAAATCGAAACGAACTTGCGCGTGTTCGCTAAGGTCCTGATGGCTTTCGATAAATTGATCTAAAATGGCGTTTAATGCCGGATAATCCAAGACTTGCTGATTCGACAGTTGATCTAAAATTAGATACAAACGCGACATGTGGATGCCTTTGGTCTGAGGGTCATCTAAGCTGACAAAAGCTTCGATGCGAGCGCTAACACGACTAGGCTGTTGGCCTTCAAAGGCAATCAACATTGGCATTTCGATTTGGCTCATCCCAACCCAGTTTAGCTTACCTTCGGTTTGAGCACGTCCTGAATGGGCGATATCAGGCATAACACTAGACATGCGCGTAGTTCTCCACAGAAACTGCCAAGGCTTAGCGCGTTGACATGAGATTAAGGTGTAAAATGATGGGCTGTTATACCATAAAAACTGGTTTACTATTAACCCTCTTTATTTTATGGACTTGTGCAAGCAAGCATAAAATCAGCTCCGGTATAAGGAAAGGGCTTGAATGACGCCGTTAAAGAAACTCGCTACTTACTATGTGCATCTGTTATCTCGCTTGGGCATCGTAAAATTTAGTATCAGCTTAGCTGGTGCCATTATTTTAGTCGCCCTTGCGATACAAATGAGTGTGACCTTTGCTCTTACTGGGCAGGTGTCGTCGGTGGATTTAATTCGCTCGGTTTTCTTTGCCTTGATTATCACCCCCTGGGCGGTATTTTTTATGTCGGTGGTGGTAGAGCAAATCGAAGATTCGCGGCAACGTTTAAGCAAGATGATCCGCAAGTTAGAGAAGATGCGCTCACGCGATTTACAATTAACTAATCGTTTAAAAGCCAATATTAGCCAACTAAACAACGAAATCGACGAACGGGAAAAAGCCGAAGCAGCGCGCCGTCAGGCAATCAGCCATTTAGAGTTGGAGGTGAAGCAACGCCAGCAGGCGCAACAGGAGTTGGAAGAACACTCGGCGCTGCTACGTAGCTTCATCGACAGTTCCCCAGACTTGGTGTATTACCGTAATGAACAAGGGCAGTTTTCAGGCTGCAATTTGGCGTTGGAGCAGCTGGTGGGGCGCTCCGAAAAGCAATTGATTGGCTTGACGCCTTATGATGTGTACCCCGAAGAAGTCGCCGACAAGGTTGTCGAAACCGACCATCAGGTATTTGATAATGATGAACCCTTAACTTATGAGCAATGGCTGGAATATCCGGATGGGCGCAAAGCTTTCTTCGAGCTGCGTAAAGTGCCGTTTTATGGGCGTAATGGCAACCGTCTTGGTTTGTTAGGTTTTGGTCGTGATATTACCGAGCGGATGCGCCATCAAGCCAATATTGAAAAGGCCAATCGCGACAAAGCGCAATTTATCTCAACCCTAAGTCATGAGTTACGAACCCCTTTGAACGGGGTGGTGGGTCTGAGTCAAATGCTGTTGGATACCCCGTTAAACGACGCCCAGCGTAAACACGTGAATACGATATTATTAAGTGCCACCACTTTGGGTAATATCTTTAACGACATCATCGACTTAGATAAGTTAGATCGGCGCCGCTTTGCGGTGTCTATGGAAGTGATGGACTTTAACGCCTTGGTGAGTGACATCGAAACGCTGACCGAAATGCAATTACAGGCCAAGGGTTTGGGTTTTCGTTTTGAACAAATTGGCCCGATCCCGCAAAGCATTGTTGCCGACCCAACGCGCTTACGCCAGGTATTGTGGAACTTAACCCATAACGCGGTGAAATTCACCGAACACGGGCAGGTGGCCTTGACCATTAAAGCCAAGCCGATTGCCGAACAGCAAGTGGAATTGGAATTTGTCATTGAAGACACTGGACCGGGCATACCCGAAGATCAGTTAGAACAAATTTTTGCCATGTATTATCAGGTGGAAGGCAGTAAGTCTGCCACCGGAACCGGCATTGGTTTATCGGTATCACGGCAACTGGTGCGCGCCATGGGTGGGGATATTGTGGTGAGCAGCCAAGTGGGAAAAGGCTCGTGTTTTACGGTGCGCTTAACGGTGGATTTAGATGTTATACCCGATGAAGCCGAACAAATTGACCATCCACCCTTAGAGATTTTATTGGTTGAAGATGTCGAGCTAAACATCACCATTGCCAAGGCGCTGTTGGAAAAATTGGGCCATCAGGTTGAAGTGGCCAAGAGTGGCCAGCAGGCATTGGCGATGTTTGAACCAGATAACTTCGATTTGGTGCTGTTAGACATTCAATTGCCCGACATGACCGGCTTTGATATTGCCAATCAATGGCAGCGACAATACAGTGCAGCGCAAATGCCACCGCTGGTGGCCTTAACCGCCAATGTGGTGAATAGCAAAAGCCAATTTCAGGCAGCTGGGATGGTGGATGTGATCCATAAACCGATTAATCGTAATGCAGTGGTGCATTGTTTTAATGAGGTTTTTGCCGTTGGTGAAGAGCCTCAAGCTGAGGCGCCCGTTTCGCCTAAGCAAGCTCTAAGCCGCAGCTCGCTGCCGATTTTGGATTTAGATTTGATAGAACAATTCTGTGAAACCATTGGGGTTAAGGTGTTAAATGACAGCGTGGATTTGTTCAAAAAAGTTATGCCAGACTATTTGCAAGTATTAGAAAGCAATATGTTTGCTAAAGACAAACAAGGCATTGTTTCGGAAGCGCATAAAATTAAAGGCGCCGCCGGTTCGATTGGCTTGGCACGGATCCAGCGTCTGGCGAATAAAATCCAATCGCCGGAGTTTCCAGCTTGGGCGGACAATGTGGAAGACTGGATTTACCAACTCAGTCACGACTATCCGGAAGATCTCAAGTTGCTAGATAAGGCTATCGCTGAGCATATCGAGCAGCAGCCCAGCGATTAGCGCTGAGCTGTTTAAGCGAGGTTCACCAATACCAAGATCAGTAGTGGGCAAAGCAAGCTGAGAATAAAGCCGCTGGCGATGGCCACTGGCACCAGCTGGTTGCCTCCGGCTCGTTGTAACATCGGTAGCGAGAAGTCCATGGCGGTGGCGCCGGCATAACCAATAGTGGCGGCGGGTGAGCGCAGCATTAAGCTGGGGATTAGCAGTAGGGTAATTAACTCGCGGCTTAAATCCGCAAAAAAGACGGTACTGCCAATCAGTGGATTAGTCGCTTCTGTGAGTAAGGCCCCCGATAAGGAATACCAGCCAAAGCCACTGCTCATGGCCAAGCCTACAGAGTAGGATAAATCAAACCAGTAGGCGCAGATAAGCCCGGCAGGAATGGAGCTTAATACCATCACCAAAGCGATGATTAATCCGCGGCGGTTGAGTAATAACTGGCGAACACTGATCCCCGCGCTGCGCAGCTCTATGCCGATGCAAAA
>NZ_JBNKPP010000288.1:0-1742 GCF_050295395.1 Agarivorans sp. | reverse complement strand
GAGGTAAAATCGACACGGATAAACTCCTTGTCATCGTGGTACAAATATCCCCTGACGGTACCGATTTGCTTACCTTTAATTTCAGTGACTTCCTTAAAGGATTCGACATTCTCGGGTCTGGTCACCACGTATTCTGTGATGGGCATAATGGGATCGGATTTTACGAATAAGGGGCCAAAGTCTTGATCTGCAAACCAACTTGGGCTGACTACATCAAAGTCTAACTGGCCGGTTTCAAGGGCGTTGTTCGTCCGTTTGGGTGGCAAGGACAGGTTTTCGCCCTCGATATTGGCTAAGGATAAAATCAGTGGGATTAACTCAGACACCATGCCAGGGGCTTCGGGCTGGTTAGCAATAAAATAGGGATACCAAGAATAGGACCCGGTGATGTTGTACTTGAGTAATTGGGCAAAGGAGGGGGGAGTAAATAATAGAAGTAATAACACGGCGTGCGCTCGCCAACGATAGAGAATACTTCCTTTACCCATCTTGTCCTTCACTCCTTGGTTGAACGAGCTTCGTGGTGACTGCGCTACATCTTACCTAGCCATTGTGAAAAATTTGTTATCCGTAGCGCAGTTTCCCTATTCAAGCAGCTTTTTGGGCTTAAGCCAAGAGTAGGCACAAGGCGGGCAGCTGATTGTGCGGGTAAATTTGAAATGTCTTATGGTGCTTAATCAGGCTAGTTTTCTTATTGCCTTGGCTTATCAGCAAACCATGGGAGAGGGCGATTTGAGTCAACAGCTGCTCATCGGCACGAACATATAAGTTGATAGGCTTGATAAGCTGATTCTCTTGAATATGTTGAGTAAATTCTTTTACATCAATAACTAAGCTCGATTGTCCATCGGCGTCCAGCTTAAGCTTAGTGTTAATTTCAGTGTCGGTAAACACTAGCCATTCGAGCTGGGTTAACTCGGCAATCATAGCGTTTAATGCCGTACCTAACTCCACGTGCGAGTTTTCAACGCTCTGATATTGATGAACAATTCTTTCCAATAACCGCTTAAGTTCGGCGCCAGCACCTTGGCTGCGCGCCATACGGATCCATGCCGTGAGATCGTCGGCCACCAGTTTCGAGAAACGCTTTTCCTTGAGCGCTTCAACCATCCAGTTACACAGAAAATGACTCTCCTGCGCGGCAGTTCGTTGGGCTTTTTTAGCTTGGGCTGAGACGGTTAAATCGGCAAGACCCGCGCGGGCGAGTTCGAGTACGGCTTGGTTATAGGTTTGAGAATTCATTGTGGCTCCGCCGCGGGCTAAAGGATTGATCTAATGGAACGTGTGGTATCGATTGCGGCCAAGCTAGTTTAGCAAAGCAGCCGCTAAATCGATAACGATTCTTAGCGGCTGTTTGGACGGGGGATGGATTATTCTGGTGCTCCGACGAGGCTGGCGGCCGTCAGAATCAACTTAGGTGCGGGTCTCACCTTATAGTTGGGATTCACATATTGGAAATGGATTAATCCTTGAGTGTCAGCGATATAAATTGCCGGAACAGGCAGAACTAAGCGCTTATCGCCTTCGGGCGTTGTCCACAGTGGGTTATCCAGTTTTAAGCGACTCAAATAAGTATCAGTGACTTGTTTGCTAGTGTAAAAGGCAAGACCAAAGGCTTGTGATGCCTGCATTTTTTCATCGGAAAGTAGTTGATATTTGAGCTCGTTTTTAGCGGCTGATGCCTTTAATTGTGCGGGAGTATCGGGTGAAATACCCACCAGTTGAAAGCCCATGTCGATAAG
>NZ_JBNKPP010000287.1:0-2286 GCF_050295395.1 Agarivorans sp. | reverse complement strand
TGTCGCGAGACCAATGTGAATTTGCTTATCGAGACAGTGTGTTCAAACATGGCTTAAAAGATAAAGCGATTATTACTCGGGTTAAGTTTCGCTTAACTAAGCAGTGGCAAGCAAAATTAAATTATGGCGGCTTGCGTGAACTGGGCGAGGGGGTGAGTGCGCAACAGATTTTTCAGCAAGTGATTGATATGCGACAACAAAAAATTCCTGATCCAAAAGTATTGGGTAACGCGGGTAGCTTTTTTAAAAACCCTGTGCTGAATCAGCAGCAATTACAGCAGCTATTGGTAAAGGTGCCGGCCATTCCGGTATATCCGGCCTCGGCAGGCTTTAGTAAAGTGGCAGCTGGCTGGTTAATCGATCAACTCGGCTTAAAGGGTTTCCAGCATGGCGGTGCCGCCGTGCATCAACAACAAGCCTTGGTCCTAGTAAATCAAGGCCAGGCCTCTGCAGCTGATATTGTGAGCGTGTGCAGACACATTCGTCATCAAGTATGGCAGCGCTTTGGTCTTGTCTTAGAGCCGGAAGTCCGCTTTCTAGGATCTCATGGCGAGGTGAAACCGGATACCGTGTTAGGAAGACCCGATGCGAGCGAATAAATCCTACCAGTTGTTACAGCATATAGCTGATGGCCGTTTTTACTCGGGTGAGTCTTTAGCCCAGGCTTTAGGGGTGTCTCGTACCACTATCGCCAGTTACATCAAACATTATAGCGACTTGGGCTTGGATATATTTAAGGTCAAGGGTAAGGGGTACAGCTTGGCTAAGCCGCTTTCTTTACTCGACGCTGAGCAACTGACCGCGAATCTTCCGGCTAATCAACCACAAGTGTTCGAACAGTTAGACTCCACCAATGCTTGGTTAATGACACACCAACAACAGCTAGCACATGGCCAAGTGGTATTGGCAGAGTATCAAAGCGCTGGTCGAGGTAGGCGAGGGCGGCAATGGCAAACTCCTTATGCTGGGCAACTTTGCCTGTCTATATTATGGCGTTTACAAGATGGTATTGAAGCCACCATGGGCTTGAGTTTAGCGGTGGGGCTGGCGATTGTAGAAAGTTTGGAATCCCTAGGTTATAGCGGTTTAGGTTTAAAGTGGCCTAATGACATTTATATGAACGGTGCCAAGCTAGCGGGAGTGTTAATTGAATTACAGGGCCAAAGTGATAGTGAAGTTAGCTTGGTGATGGGAATGGGCTTGAATGTTAGGGTCGCTCAGCAGCAAGCATCATTGATTGACCAAGCCTATGCTCAGTTAGAAAACGACGGCATTACGCTGAATCGTAATGAATTAGCGATCACCTTAATCCAATCACTCAATACTATGTTTGAGCAATTTAAACAGCAGGGCTTTGCTGCGTTGCAGACGCGCTGGAATCACTACGACGTGTTTAATCAGCAAAAAGTGAGCTTGCGTTTCTCACAAGACAAACAAGTTAGCGGTTTGGCTAAAGGGGTTGATGCGCAGGGCCAACTATTGCTGGAGATAGATGGCGTAGAACATAGCTTTATGGCGGGTGAAGTCTCTGTTCGCGGACAATAATTGAGCCCTCTGGGTGATTTTTGCGCGTTCAAATCAATCCGAGGTTTTTTTTTTGATTTGCTTGTTGCATTTAATAAAAGCATTACATAGAATGCGCAGCACTTAAGCGATGCCGATTTAGCTCAGTTGGTAGAGCAACTGACTTGTAATCAGTAGGTCGCCAGTTCGACTCCGGCAATCGGCACCATCTCTTAAGTTATAGGCTTCATCTAGTATTAGATGATTCAGTGGGGGGGTTCCCGAGTGGCCAAAGGGAGCAGATTGTAAATCTGCCGCGAAAGCTTCGATGGTTCGAATCCGTCCCCCCCCACCATTATTTTGGTAGTAGGTCGTCTTCCAAAGGTTTGATGCGGGCATCGTATAATGGCTATTACCTCAGCCTTCCAAGCTGATGATGCGGGTTCGATTCCCGCTGCCCGCTCCACAGTGCTGATATAGCTCAGTTGGTAGAGCGCACCCTTGGTAAGGGTGAGGTCGGCAGTTCAAATCTGCCTATCAGCACCACATTCCTTTATTAGTCTCCCTATTGCCTTTTTACCGGTCGGTAAGCGTAAACCAATGGTGCTTTGTACCAATGACCTTTATCCAGAGGGACTATTATGTCTAAAGAAAAATTTGAACGTTCAAAACCGCACGTAAACGTTGGTACAATTGGCCACGTTGACCACGGTAAAACAACTTTAACAGCGGCTATTACTAACGTATTAGCAAAAACTTACGGCGGTGAAGCTAAAGATTTCG
>NZ_JBNKPP010000286.1:0-2610 GCF_050295395.1 Agarivorans sp. | reverse complement strand
TTTTTGCTTTAACAGCATGGTTTAATTCACGCGTCATGTTTTTGCGAACTTCTTCACGAAGTGCATCAACACCGCCTTCTTCAACACCAAACAATTTAGCAAAGTCTTCATCTACTTCTGGAAGTACAGGACCTTCAGTTTTGATAACTTTAATATCAAACTCTGCTTCTTTACCTTTTAGATTTTCAGCATGATAATCTTCAGGGAAAGTTACTGTGATAGTTTTTTCTTCACCAGCTTTCATGCCGATAATATCTTGTTCAAAACCAGGGATCATACGACCAGCGCCCATAGCCAGATCGAAACCTTCAGCCTTACCGCCTTCAAATTCTTCACCGTCAATCTTACCTAAAAAGTCTAAGTTAACGCGGAATTCGTCTTTGATCATGCCCTTGGTTTCTTTCCAAGTAGCTTGTTGCTTACGTAAAGTGTCAACCATATTATCAACATCTTTATCGTTTACTGTGGCAACTTTCTTCTCAACTTCAATAGCATCTAGACCAGCTACTTCTACTTCAGGGAAAACTTCAAAAGTTGCGCTGAAACTAAACTCACCATCTTTAGTATCGCCAGGTTGAAGCGCTGGGGCACCGGCTGGGTTTAATTTCTCTTGAATGATTGCTTCGTAGAATGAACGTTGCATCGCTTGGCCTGTTACGTCTTGACGAATAGCCGCGCCGTAACGCTTTTTAATCACGCTCACTGGCACTTTACCAGGACGAAAACCGTCGATGCGAGCACGACGTGCTTCTTGCTTTAGCGCTTGATCAATTTGCTGTTCGATTTGTGCAGCGTCAATCGAAATAGTAACACGACGCTCCAAGCCCTGAGTTGTTTCTACTGAAACCTGCATTTTATTACCTCGGCTATAGTCAGCACCCTGCTGACAATTTACTTACGTAAACAATGGGAAATTAGCGGCTTGCTTGAGCAAACAGCTGTCCTTGATTAAGGGCCCATAATTTCAAAACGCCGCATTATAGCCATGGTTTTAGCCAAGGTCGAGACTGATCACCAGATAATCGCCGATATAGAGTAAATATTTGCTATAAAGCATACTTAGTGGCTTCGTTTCGGTTATAAATGCCCCCACAAGGCCCTCATCACCATGCTAGGTAATTGCGAAACCAAGCTAACTAAAAATCAAAACTTTATAAACCGCGAGCACCGCCGAATAACAATAAAGACAGGCTGAAATCATAGGCTTATGGTCAATAAAAAATTGCCATTAACACCACTTAAACATATTGGTTACCACCGCCATAGCTCAATTTCAAACCTATTCGGTGATACAGGGATAAAAAGGCAGCAAATCATTAATGTCAGCATCAAAGTCATAAATAGTTCACCGAGCTTATAGCCATAAATGCTTTGTTAAGCCTTTAGATTTCACTCACCCACAAAGACTTAATTGAAGTAGATATAAGCGCAAATAAGCGCTTTGATATGTTTAACTCAGAGATACACTTAAAGTCGCATTATTTGGCTAAGCCAACTCCCAATAAACACTCAAATTGATGATAGTTTCTTAGCAGAAGCAAGGCCTTGAGGGCTCCTCATTAGGCTTTGGCAAGAGTAAAAGTGACAACGTGAGCGGCGAGGCTTGCTATTTCAAATATCAGCAAATAAAACTACCCACGCTTCTTGTATATTCATTTATGAGTAATGGCTACTAACTATTTATTAACCTATTCACCAATAATAGAGTTCGACTTATCTGCTTAACACTTAAGCGCCCAAATAAAAAAAAGCCCCGTCATTACTGACGAGGCTTTTAAAAGTGGTCGGTGATGAGAGATTCGAACTCCCGACCCTCTGGTCCCAAACCAGATGCGCTACCAAGCTGCGCTAATCACCGAAATTTTTGGTATTGCTACCAGCTGTTCACTGGCCCCACTCTCTATGAGCTTCGCGACGATGCGCTACCATATTGCGCTTATCATCAAAACTATGTGGTATATTTTAAGCGTTACCCACGCTTACACCAATAATGGTGCGGAAGGAGAGACTTGAACTCTCACACCTTGCGATACTAGAACCTAAATCTAGCGCGTCTACCAATTCCGCCACTTCCGCAAACTTTTTCGCTGCATTGCTAGGGCAATGGAGTCGAATAATGGGGTGAGTAATGGGATTTGAACCCACGACAACCGGAATCACAATCCGGGGCTCTACCAACTGAGCTATACCCACCACAAACTTTTATGCTACATAGAGCATGTATTTGGCGCACCCTGTAGGACTCGAACCTACTACCTACGGCTTAGAAGGCCGTTGCTCTATCCAGATGAGCTAAGGGCGCATCTTTAGCGTCAAATAGTTCAGTGTAAACACTCAACTTAAAATTTGGTCGGTGATGAGAGATTCGAACTCCCGACCCTCTGGTCCCAAACCAGATGCGCTACCAAGCTGCGCTAATCACCGATACTCTTGATATTACCAAGCCTAACTTGGTCAAGCGCTAATTTGCGCTGAGATGATACGTTATCAAGCTACGTTATCACCACCGTTAAACGACAAGGTTGTGCCCTTCAACGGAGGCGAATACTACCCACTTGGCAGGTCAGCGTCAAACAGTTTTTTAATGATATTTTCCAATTGCTCACAGCG
>NZ_JBNKPP010000285.1:0-5173 GCF_050295395.1 Agarivorans sp. | reverse complement strand
GGAGTTTAGCGGGCAGTGTATGCTGATTACGTCTGCCATGGCTAAGGCCTCTTCAAAAACAACTTTCCCGGCGCGTGCCGGGCGCTGCTTGTGCTCGGCAAATATCACTTGCATGCCGAGTTGTTGGGCTAATTTAGCGGTGGCTTGACCCAGGTTGCCGCCGCCAATCAAGGCTAAGGTTTGCCCTGCTAAGTTGTCGATGGCAAAGTCGAAGAAGCAAAATTGCTGGGCTTGCTGCCAGCGCCCTCGTTGGATGGCGTGATGGTAAGCCATAATATTACGCCGCAGATTAAACATAAGCGCAATGCTATGTTCAGCTACACTTTGTGCGGCGTAATCGCGAATATTAGAGACGACTATGCCTTGTTGCTGAGCATAGTTTAGGTCGACGTTATTGGTGCCGGTGGCCGCTACCGCAATCATTTTCAGTTTAGGAAGTTGAGCCAAGCTGGCGGCTTGCAGTGGTACTTTATTGACCACAATGATATCCGCATCTTGAGCACGCTCTACTACTTGTTGTTCTAGACTCGTCTCAAAATTGAGCCATTGGTGGGGGAAGTTTGCGGCTCTTAAGTTAATTTGCTTGGCGAGGGTGGCGCGGTCTAAAAATACAATTTTCATCGTAAGCTTGAGCTAGTTAGTATGGTTTTAGCATAACAAGATTTGCGCAACCCGCCTACTGCAGCGAAGGGACGAATTTAATACCAACCTAAAGCGTTAAACCAGCCGTAAACGGCTTTATTGAGTTTGGCACTGTTGGGCTGAGTTGCGGCCGTAGCCGGCAACTCAGTTTGTCGATAATTGAATTTTTGATTTTTATTGCTGGCGATTAGCCGTTGTTGCCGAGCTGTTTGCTGCCATCGGTTGTAGTCGTCAGCGTAAATATCGAGTATCGGAACCGCCAATTGAGCAGCTTGTTCCGCCAGTTTTTGGTTAAGCTGCTGGTCGGGATAGTAGGCACTAACTAATACTAATCCATCGGGGGCAGGCAGTAGCTGCTCTGTTAATAGTTCTACCAGCCAAGCCCCCATTACACCTTGAGCCACGATAACCTGAAAACCAAACTGTTCTTGCTGAGCTTGCTTGGCCGCTTCTAACAAGGCTTGTAAATCTTGTTTGTATTGTTGGCGGGCTTCTTCTAGCTGAGTCATGGTGTTACTTTGCATTAAACCAGCCATGGGGAAAGGGGGAAGGATGGCTCCGGTTTCCCAGCCCCATTGCGGTAAGGCCTGGCGAAGTGAATTGATACTATTAGCCGCGCTGGGGCTCTCTCCCCAATCTGGCAACAGCAGCACACTGCCACGCTTTTGTGGGGTTTGTTCTTCTAACCAAAGGCTCACATATTGCTGCTGCGCCACTTGCAGTGGTTTGAGTTCACCCTGTACTTGCCAATGAGAAAAATCACTCGCCTGCCATTGCGCCCAAACAGCGGGGCTAGAGATTAGATAAACAAGTAAGCAGGCTTGAAGTTTTCGCAAAATTAGCAGTTCCTTTGGTAGGCTCCTTTATTGTATCGGGTCTATGCCCGCTAGCTTTAGTTAAAAAGGTGGTGGGCAGCTAAATTCCATCCATTGCTCGGTTTGCGGATGATAAAAGCCCAGTTTAGCGGCGTGTAAGTGCAGCCGTTCGCTTAGCGCTTTGGCCGCAGCTGTTGCGTAAAAGCCATCACCAACAATTGGGCAGCCGATTTGTTGCATGTGCACACGTAATTGGTGGGTGCGACCGGTTATGGGTTGCAGCTCCACCAAGCTGCTATGCGGGCGAGTTTCTAGTACTTTCCATTTGGTTAAGGCATGTTTGCCCAGCTCAAAGTCAACCATTTGTTTGGGGCGATTGGGCCAATCACAGCGTAGTGGCAGTTCTACTTCTCCCTGTGGTTGCTGTGGATGACCATAAATTTCTGCGTAATAGGTTTTGGCTGTTCTACGCTGTTGAAACTGTCGACTGAGGTGGCTTTGAGCCGGTTTGCCCAAGGCCATCACTATTAAACCAGACGTGGCCATATCGAGACGGTGAACCACTTTTAGTTCTGGCCAAACCCGTTGAGCGCGCTGCCATAAGCTGTCTTTTTCTATTCTACCGGGCACCGATAACAAACCACTGGCCTTGTTAAATACAATCACCGCGTCGTCTTTATAAACGATGCTGAAGTAGGGGGACATGGGGGGGCGATATACAAAATCTGGCATGACAAGCGCTCTAAAAAATAAGGCCTTAGTGTAAGCTAAGGCCTTGATAGAAATAAATCGATTAATTATGAGACACCAAAATGACGCGCAAACTGTCTAGCTTAACTTGGGCTTTTTGCAAGTAGTTATCGGCGTTATCCCTTAGCTCACGCATTGTGGCTAATTCATCTTGGCGGATGCTCGGGTTCACCGCACTTAGGGACTCTAAGCGTGCTAGTTCAGTATTTAAACTCTGGTTCATCTTGGCGCTGGCTTGGGCCACTATATCACTGAGCTGTTGTTGAGCGAGCTTATTTGCGTGGGCCAATAAGGGGTGGATCTGCTGCTGAGAAGCACTCACCAATTTAGCCGCTAAATGGCGGTTTACCGCAGATAGCTGCTGATTAAATTGCTCAAAACCTACCTTGTCTGATAGGTCGCCGCCATTTTTATCAAGCAGGATCCGCACCGGTGTGGCGGGTAAATAGCGCTCAATTTGAAATGCCGCTGGCGCACTGGTCTCTACTACGAAGATACCTTCAAGGAATAGGCTACCTACAGGCAAAGCGCGGTTTTTCAATAGGGCAACCGAACTAGTACCGAGATCGGCACCAAGAATGGTATCGATACAGCTTTGCAGTAATGGGTGTTCCCAAGACATAAGCTGAATTTCATCACGGCTTAAGGCGGTGTCTCTATCGTAGGTAATGGTACAGCCGTCTTCTGGCAGACCATTAATAGAGGGCACTATCATTTGTTCACTGGCATGTAATACCAGGGCATTTTCGCCTTTATCGTCTTGATTGATGCCAATACTGTCAAACAAGCGTAGGCTGAAAGTCACAAAGTGTGGGTCTTGCTCGGCACTTTGAATTTTTTCAATCAGTTGCTGGGCTTTGGTTCCGCCACTAGAGTGGATTTCTAATAAGCGGTCTCGTCCGGCATCGAGTTTTTGTTTTACCTGTTGGTAGCGTTGCGCAGTGTCTTTTATTAACGCATCCAGTTCGGTAGGTTCTGCTATAGCACTAGCTAATATAGTGTTTAAACGCTCGCCAAATTCTTTATATATTTCGCTACCGGCGGGACAGGTTTGCTCAAAAGCATTCAGCCCTTCATGGTACCAGCGTAATAAACTTTGCTGAGGCGTGTCTTGTAAATAAGGAACATGAATTTGAATATCATGTTTTTGGCCAATTCGGTCGAGACGGCCAATTCTTTGCTCAAGCAAGTCTGGGTTGGTAGGCAAATCGAATAATACGATGTGTTGAGCAAACTGGAAGTTTCGCCCTTCTGAACCAATTTCGGAACATACCATTAACTGAGCACCCGCTTCATCTTGGGCAAAATAGGCAGCGGCTTTATCGCGCTCTAGTAAGGACATGTCTTCGTGGAATACGGTGCCGCGAATACCTTCGCGGACGCGTACGGCATCTTCGATGGCTAAGGCGGTGGCAGCCTTCGCACAAATCAACAGTACCTTTTTTTGTTTATTGGCTAACAGAAAGTCGATTAACCAATCGATACGGGGATCATATTGCGTCCAGCTAGCAGCGTTTTCCGCTTCACCTTCAAACTGTTGGTATAACTCTTCAGGGAACATTAACTGGGTATTTAGACCATTGCTGCTGCCTTGCATCATCTGTTGCACTTTCAAAGCCGTTTTATATTGGCTGGGAAGATTGAGCGGATAAGAGCTGAGCTGTCTTTTGGGGAAGCCGGCAATAGCATTACGGGTATTGCGGAACAATACTCGCCCTGTACCATGGCGGTCTAACAGGTGCTGTAATAGTTCTTGCTTAGCTAGCTGCTGTTGTTCCTCTGTCGCTTGTTTGTCGTTGATTAAGTTGATTAAGGGTTGAATATCATTTTCACTCAATAACTCGGTAAGCTGATTAGCGTGCTGATCGCTTAAACGACCATTATCAAGTAAAGCCTGAGCCGCTTCGGCCACCGGTTGATAGTGCTGTTCTTCTTCTAAAAAGGCCGAATAATCATAAAAACGATCTGGGTCGAGTAAACGCAAGCGGGCGAAGTGGCTCTGGTGGCCTAATTGATCCGGCGTCGCGGTAAGCAACAGTACGCCAGCTATTTGTTGCGCTAAATGTTCAATGACCTGATATTCACGGCTAGGGCTTTGCTCATCCCATTGCAAGTGATGGGCTTCATCAACCACTAATAAGTCCCATTCGGCTTCGGCTACTTGTTCAAAGCGTTTTTTCTTCCGTCGTAGAAAATCCAGACTACATAAGACCAGTTGCTCTGTTTCAAAGGGATTTTCTGCGTCGGCATAGGCTTCGATGCAGCGGTCTTCATCAAATAAACTGAAATGCATATTAAAGCGGCGTAACATTTCAATCAGCCATTGATATTGCAGCGCATCGGGTACCACAATCAGGACGCGTTTAGCTAAGCCGGCAATTAACTGTTGGTGAATGATTAAGCCTGCTTCAATGGTTTTACCCAAGCCAACTTCATCAGAAAGCAATACCCGTGGAGAAATGCGCCGACCGACTTCGCTAGCAATGTATAGCTGGTGGGGGATCAGACTTACCTTGCCTCCCATTAAACCTTTTAACTCTGATTGCTGTTGTTCGAAGCGCTTCACTAAGGTTTGATAACGCACCACAAAACTATCAAAACGGTCAATTTGGCCCGCAAATAGGCGGTCTTGTGGTTTGTTGAATTTAAGGAAGTGGCTCAAGAACATCTCACGCAGTTGCACTGGCTCTTGAGTATCGTGGCGAACGCCATGGTAAATGATGAGATCATCTACTTCTTCTAGTTCGCTAATGGTCATCGACCAATCATCGGTACTGCTAATCTCATCGCCAACATTAAATACAACCCGGGTAACCGGCGCTTCGGCCATGGCATAAAAGCGGTTCTCCCCGCTTGCTGGAAATAGTAAGGTCACCATTCGACCTTCTATAGCGACAACCGTGCCTAAACCTAACTCTGATTCTGAATCACTGATCCAGCGTTGGCCGATAGAAAATGACATCAGC
>NZ_JBNKPP010000284.1:0-1675 GCF_050295395.1 Agarivorans sp. | reverse complement strand
TCGCTAAACGTTGGGCCTGTGAATTAGGCTTTTTAATGGCCATCGAATTACTCGCCTGTGACATCGACTTAAGCTTTGCGCCTGTGCTCGATCTTAACGGTATCAGCCAAGTCATTGGCAAACGTAGTTTTAGCGCAAAGCCCGATGAAGTGATTGCGTTAGCGCAGAGTTTTATTGAGGGCATGGCCGAGGCGGGCATGGGCGCTGTGGGTAAACATTTCCCCGGTCATGGTAGCGTGGCGGCGGACTCCCATATTGCGCAACCTATCGATGAGCGTGAAGCTGAGGCGATTTTTAATCAAGATATTTTGCCGTTTAAAGATTTGATTGCTAAGGGTAAATTATCGGGCATTATGCCAGCCCATGTCATTTACCCTAAAGTTGACCCTAATCCTGCGGGCTTTTCAAGCTACTGGTTAAAACAGATCCTACGCAAAGAGCTGGGTTTTAACGGGGTAATTTTCTCCGACGATCTGGGGATGAAGGGCGCTGCCTTTGCAGGAGATTATTTAGGTCGCGCTCAAGCTGCCTTGGATGCGGGTTGCGATATGATTTTGGTCTGCAACGATAATCCGGGCGTTATGTCACTGTTAAATGGCTTTGTGTGGCCCGCCGCGGCGCCACAACATCCGGCGAGTTTACTCAAACCCAACGCGGCGCAAACTGCTATCGCATTGGAAAACAGTGCCCGTTGGGAAAATGCTAAGCAGCTGGCTGAGCAAATCCAGCTCGCACAACAGGCAAAAGTTTGATGTAGCGCAAGGTTCTGCAATGAATATTTGCTAGGGTTAGTAGCATGCGCCGTGTTTGGCAGATTGTTAAAAGGTCTCAATATGATTTTTTATCTTCATGGATTCGATGCAACTAGCCCTGGTAATCACGAAAAAATGCGTCAGTTGCAGTTTATTGACCCAGATGTGCGGCTTATCAGCTACAGCACTTTGCATCCCAAGCATGATATGCAGCATTTATTGAAAGAGGTCGCCAAGCAAATGCAGTATAGCGACGATCCTGCGCCATTAATGGTGGGAGTTGGCTTAGGGGCGTATTGGGCTGAACGAATTGGCTTTTTAAACGGGTTAAAGTCGGTGTTAATCAATCCCAATCTTCATCCTGAAGAGACGATGCAAGGGAAAATTGACCGCCCCGAAGAGTATGCCGATATTGCCAATAAGTGTGTCTCTGAATTCAGGTTGAAGAATACCCATAAAGCCATGTGTATTTTGTCGCGTGTGGATGAAGTGCTCGACAGTGAGGCTAGCGCCGCGGCACTCAAGCCTTATTACCCCATCGAATGGGACGAGACGCAGCCCCATAAATTTCCGCAGTTAGCTGCACATCTTCCTAAGATAAAAGCCTTTAAATTGGGTTAACGTTTGACGTGTTTGTCTTGTAATTGTGTCTTGTGATTAAAAAGGCTTATCGTCGCTCATTTAGGCGATAAGCACTTTCATATCAACTCCGTATTTTCCCCTTTGGATCTGTTACGCATCAATCTATTAGATTTGTCTGCCTTGGGAATGCAAGGCGATAATTCATGCTATTATTTGGAATGTGTGACGGTATATATTATTGGTTTAGCTGGTTATTTCAGCAAAAAGCATTAAATAATCCCTATTTATGTGGCTTTATCTATCATTTTGTTGAAATTAATAATGAATTGTGTAAAGTAGCC
>NZ_JBNKPP010000283.1:0-65753 GCF_050295395.1 Agarivorans sp. | reverse complement strand
AAGCGCCATTTCGCCAGCGATTTTGCCTTGTTCATAACCCACCATCACCAAACCGCCAATAGTTTTATTTTTGCCAACGGCAAAGTCCCAAAAACCGTAAGGTGCCAACGGGGAGTGGTTTACCGACCAACTAATCACTTTCTCGGAGTCCACATTTCGCTGATCCTCATCGGTGAGCGATTGATAGAGAATAAACGCAATAGCATCAAAACCTTCAGCCTTGGCATTTAACACCGCTTGTTGCCAGGTTAGCCAATCGTTAATCAGCCTGAGTTCCACTTCTACACCAGATATCCACTGCTGGGTTTGCTGGTCAAATACATCTCTCAAAATATACTGTGAAGTGATGCTGTTATCTGATAAAAGCAGTATACGTTTTAATTGCATATTATTGATTTGCTGAATAATGCTAATGGAGCGTTTAATCAGCGGCCGCTCCAATACCCCGGTAATATTAAAACGCTGATGCACTTGGTAATGACGAGGATTGTTATTAACCCCTAAATACACCACAGGTACCTTGGTTTCGGCTAAGCGAGGGCCTAAATATTTAAGTGCGTTATCGTCACCGAGAATAACTAAATCTGGTTGGGTGACTAGGTAGTGTTGCCAAGCCAATTCTGCTCGGCTAGCGTGTTCGGCTGGCGGCAGGCGTTTAGTGTCCATTTCAAAGTAACTGAGTTGATAATGCTCATTCAGCACCTCTTCTATACCTTGAATATAGCTTTGATCCCAAGCAAAGCTCTGATGATAGCTTTCTATCACCAGAATTTTTGCTTGTGCGACTGCTAACATCGGCCAAAGCCACACTAATAGCAAACCGCAAGCCCGCATCAAAATTATCACTAACCACCTAATTTATATAAAGTAAATCCAGTATAGCTGGAGTATATATAAAATGCTGAGCAATTATTAATTGTCTATGAAAGCTGTGCTCGCTGATGGGGCTTATCTAAGTCTAAAATCGGCCCTAGCGGTACCACTCCGGTAGGGTTGATCATAGTATGGCTTTGATAATAATGGCCTTTAATATGGTCAAAATGAATGGTCTCGGCAATGCCCTCTATTTGGTAAAGCTCACGCAAATAACCATAAAGATTGGGGTAGTCAACAATGCGCTTTAGGTTGCACTTAAAGTGACCCACGTATACCGCATCAAAACGAATCAAGGTAGTAAACAAACGCCAATCGGCCTCGGTTAGCTGCTCGCCCATTAAATAACGCTGGCTAGCAAGGCGTTGCTCCAGCTCGTCTAAGGTTGCAAACAAGGGATGCAGTGCTTCCTCGTAAGCTTGCTGGGTGGTGGCAAAACCGGCTTTGTACACCCCATTGTTTACCGTGTCGTAAATCTGCTGGTTAAGCGTATCTATTTGCTCACGCAGGGCTTGTGGATAATAGTCACCACTGTTGGCGCCTAGCCCATCAAAAGCCGAGTTAAACATGCGAATAATGTCGGCCGATTCATTGGATACGATGGTTTGTTGCTGTTTATCCCATAATACTGGCACGGTCACTCGCCCCGAGTAATTGGCATCGGCGGCGGTATAAATTTGATGCAAAAAATCAGCCTGATGAATCGGATCGGCCACCACTCCAGCCCCCTCCGCAAAGGTCCAGCCATTTTCGGCCATTAGCCAATGCACTACCGAGAAATCGATCATCTCTTCTAAGCCTTTCAGCTTACGAAAAATCATAGTGCGGTTAGCCCATGGACAGGCATGGGAAACATACAAATGATAACGGCCCGCTTCGGCTTTAAAGCCGGCTTCACCACTAGGCCCAGCGCTACCGTCGGCTGTCACCCAATTGCGAAATTGCGACTCACTACGCTCGAAGCGCCCCTGATTTTTATCGGTGTCGTACCATTTGTCGTGCCATTTCCCGTCTACTAATAAACCCATGTGCTTGCTCCTAATGTGTATTACCGAATAATTTCTAGTTGTGAAATTTTAAAACAATGCACTGCCACTAAGGCAGTGCCAAACATAAGCAGGGAGCGACCCGCTTAAAAACGATTGTTTTGAAAGTCATCGAAGGCTTGCAGCACTTCTTCGCGAGTATTCATAACAAAGGGGCCTCCCCATGCGATGGGCTCGTTAATTGGTCGACCACTAATCACCAGTACTCGGCTAGCCTCAGTACTTTGTAAGCGTAGCTGCTCGCCTGGACTCAAGACCCCCAGCTGATAAGCCTTCAAGACTTGCTGGCCGATACTTGGCTCACCTTCAATTACATAGACAAATGCTTGATCGTTAGCGGGTAAAGCTAAGTTCAAATCAGCGCCCGCAACTAAACTTATGTCCAAATAACTGGCTGGGGTGTATTGGGTTTGCACCGCTCCTTGCAAGCCATTGTCCAACTGCCCGGCAATCACTCGAATCAAGTTACCCTGCAGATCGCGACGTTGCGGGATCTGCTCGGCGCTAAGCTCTTGGTAACCGGGAGCCGACATCTTGTGTTCGGCGGCTAAATTTACCCATAACTGAAAGCCTTTCAGCAAACCGTCTTGCTGCTCGGGCATTTCGGAATGAATCACGCCACGTCCAGCATTCATCCACTGAACCCCGCCAGCTTCTATCACACTTTCGTGGCCGGCATTATCTTTGTGACGCATTCGCCCATTTAAGATGTAGGTAACGGTTTGAAAGCCACGGTGAGGGTGCTCGGGAAAGCCCGCCAAATAATCATCGGGCTTATCCGACTCAAAACAATCCAACATTAAAAAAGGGTCGAGGTGGGCGAGCTGCGCATTACCCAGCATGCGGGTTAACTTTACCCCTGCACCATCGCTGGTGGCTTGCCCCGCCACGACTTTTTCGATTTGTCTAAAACTACTCACAATACTCTCCTAGGCGCTACGTTGATCTAAAGAATAACGACCCGCGCCATGCGCCACTAACAGTAGGAAACCACCCGCTATAGCGATGTTTTTCATCAACATAATCATCTGTATTTGGTCGTCTGGATTAAAGTGGAACAACAGTCCAGAGACCAAACTAAAGCCTGCCAGTAAAAATGCCACTATGCGGGTTTGCCAACCCAAAACAATGGCAATACCACCCAATAGCTCTAGGGCAATGACCAAGGGGAGTAGCATGCCCGGAACCCCCATGGCTTCCATATAAGCTTGGGTACCGGCATAACCGCCGATTTTACCGTAACCCGATACAATGAAGATCAAGGCTAAAAATAGTCGTGCTAGAACTTGGCTGACATCTTTAAGTGCGTTCATGGTGCTGTTCTCCAATAACTTAAGCGCGAATGCTTAATCACAGCTTAGTGTTGTTATTAACAATGATAAACATTAACAAAAGCAAATTATTGTTCTTATAATTGCAACAATAGATAAAAGTTTGGAGTGGCAGGCGATGGGACAGCTGGAAGAAATGCAAGTCTTTGTAAGAGTAGTAGAAGCAGGTAGCATTAGCCGCGCCGCCGAACAACTGGGCGTAGCCAAATCAGTAGTAAGTCGCCGGCTTAGCGCCCTCGAACAACGCTTAGGTGGTAGCTTAATGCAACGCACTACTCGCCGTTTAAGCCTGAGCGAGACCGGCCAACAGTTTTACCAACGCAGCTTGGGAATCTTGGCCGAGGTGGAGCAGTTAAACCAAGATGCCCACAATCAAAAACAAACCTTAAGTGGCAGCTTGCACATTGCTGTGCCACTTTCCTTTGGCCTCAGCCACCTTAATTCCGCCTTTGACGCCTTTATGCGACTTCACCCCGAACTAAAACTGAAAATCAGCCTATCTGATAGCCAACATAACTTGGTGGCCGAAGGTATTGATATCGCACTAAGGATTGCCGAGTTAAAAGACTCCAGCCTTAGAGCGAAAAAAATCACCCCAATTAATTTTGTGCTAGTCGCCGCTCCAAGCTATTTAGCCAAACACGGTGAACCGAAACACCCACAAGATCTCAAACAACATAAAATCCTGCACTACAGCTTAAGCCCGCCACACTGGCAGTTAACCGGCCCCAACCAGCAAGTTCATCAGCTGCACTATCAAGCCCATGTTAGCGCCAATAATGGCGACTTATTACGCGATTTGGCGATTGCCGGCCATGGCATAGCTTATGCGCCCACCTTTATCGCATGGCAAGCCATTACTACTGGAGAATTAAGCGTGGTACTGGGAGACTATCAGCTGTCCCCCTTACACGCTTGGGCGGTGTACCCTAATACTCGCTACCTACCGCAGCGCAGCCGAGTGATGATTGACTTTTTGGCTCAACGCTTTGGCTTAAATCCCTACTGGGACCAAGCCCTAAGCCGCTATTTACAACGATGAATGAGTCAAACCGGCTAGATCGCTCAGGCTTTACAAGCGGCTTCACTAAATAAAGCAAAATTACTGTATTATCAGCAAAATTTATGCTCTTCTTGCGGGTAAATAATAAGCGGTTAAGCAGCGACTTAACATCTGCACACTCGGCCTTTGGCTAAGCGACTATTCGCGATTTGATTAATTTTACAGTGAAGGAAAGTATCATGCCCATCGTTTTCGATTATCTATTGACCGTGCAAGTTGCGCTGCTGATTTTTGCGCTATTTGTACTTAAATCCTCAATTAAATTTGTCCCACAAAACTCCGCCTGGGTGGTTGAGCGTTTTGGTAAATACCAGTCAACTAAAGAGGCCGGAATTAACTTCCTGATCCCGATTGTTGACCAAGTGTCGGCGCGCCGTTCACTAAAAGAGCAAGCCTACGATGTGCCAAGCCAAGCGGCGATCACCAAAGACAACATCTCCTTATCGGTAGACGGAGTACTGTATTTTCGAGTACTCGACCCTTACAAGGCGACCTACGGTGTGGAAGACTACGTATTTGCGGTGACCCAATTGGCACAAACCACCATGCGTTCTGAAATTGGTAAAATCGAATTGGATAAAACCTTTGAAGAACGGGATGCGCTAAACGCTAAAATTGTTGCGCAAATTAACGAAGCCTCGGCCTCTTGGGGGGTGGCGGTATTACGTTACGAAATTAAAGATATTACGCCACCAGCCTCGATTATGGATTCAATGGAATCACAAATGCGCGCCGAGCGGGAACGTCGCGCTAAAATTCTTGAGTCGGAAGGTGAAAAAGCCGCGGCAATTAATATTGCCGAAGGTCAGAAACAAGCGCGGGTACTGCAAGCCGAGGCAGAAAAACGTGAACAAGTTCTGAGCGCCGAAGGTGAAGCCGAGGCGATTTTAGCAGTGGCCGATGCGCAAGCTAAAGCCCTCACCACCATCGGTGCATCGGCGGCCACTCCTGAAGGACAAAAAGCGGTACAACTTGACCTTGCTACCAAAGCCATTGAAGCCAAACATGCCATTGCTAAAGAATCGAGTGTGGTACTGCTGCCCGACAGCAGCACCGAAGCCGGTTCATTGGTAGCACAAGCCACCACCATTTTAAACGCGCTTAACCGAGGCAACTAATATGGGCGAGCTGCTTAGCAACCACATTCCTCAAGTGATGATTGCCCTAGGCATCATCCTACTCACCATTGAGGTCGCGGTGATTGGCTTTGCCACCTTCATTTTATTTTTTGTTGGCCTGTCACTGATGTTAACCGGCTCACTAGTGTGGATGGGGGTATTGCCAGAAAGCTGGAACAGCATTCTTTTGGCTAATGCCTTAGCCACGAGTGTATTGGCTGGATTGTTATGGAAGCCGATGCGCCGCTTACAAAATAGTGCCGACAACAAACAAGTGAGCAGTGATTTTGACGGCCACAGCTTTTTTTGCGAGCAAGACATCGACAAACGGGGCCTAAGCCATTACAAGCACTCTGGGATTAGCTGGGCCTTAAAAAGTGAACAACCGATTAAGGCTGGCACCGAAGTTTACGTAGTGCGTGCTGAAGTCGGCACCTTTTGGGTAAAAGCGGTCGATTAAATGTAAGGGCAGCGGTTTAGACTAGCTGCCCACTTCGTAATACATGCAAAGCCCAAGATAGTGTGCTTAACTAGCAATAATTAGTTTCTGCAAGTTGAGCACTCATGCGACAAGCCCTGCAAAAAACCATCATGCTATTACTGTGCTATGGCTTAATCGCCTGTAGTTCGGTAGTACCTAACGAACCACCCAAAGTGAATCTAATATCGGTGGTTCCCAGCTCCGACTCAGGCCTCGCACCAAAGTTTGATATAAACTTGCGGGTGGTCAACCCCAATAAGCAAGCGCTAAATCTGGCGGGCGCGGTCTACTCTCTGTCGTTAAACGGCCATGAAATTGTTAACGGTGCGACCCGCGAGCTGCCCAGCGTACCGGCCTACGGAGAAGCCACCTTTAGCTTACCCGCTCAAGCCAACCTCATGGCCAGCATGCAACTACTAGGTAGCTTGCTGCAATTAGAAGAACCACAGTTAGATTATCAAGTAGATGTAAAACTGGATGTGGGGAGTTTTTGGCCGGCGATTCGCTTAAGCGAAAAAGGCCAATTAAAACTAGAAAACTTAACTCATTAAGCTAGTCCCAACGCTCGGTTACCTTTATTAAATGGTAACCAAATTGGGTTTTCACTGGCCCCAATACTTGATTTAGCGGGCCACTAAACACAGCTTTATCGAAGCTTTTTACCATCTCGCCTTTAGCAAAGCTGCCCAAATCGCCACCTTTTTTAGCCGACGGGCAGCTAGAATAACGCGCGGCCATGGCTTCAAAACTAGAACCCTTGTTGAGTTTCTCTAACACCTCCAAGGCCTTCTTTTCTGAATTAACAATTATGTGCTGCGCACGAGCGCTTGCTTTCGCCATTTCATGTCCTCTCTTTTTCAACCAGTTTTACATGGTAACGTGATTGTCAATTAAGCTGTCACAATTTGTAGTACCAAATCTAATTTTGCAAACGGCATTCATGTTATTGCCGATCCATTAAGTTATTATATCTAGGTAATTATTGACTCACCGAATGGACCGGCATGAAACTATCTCCTCGTTTTTCTTGGTTGCGAAACGTGCTTTTAATTGCCACGGTATTAGGGTTATTTACTGTTTTCTGGGCGCCAGTAAAACGCTTGCAGCTCTACCCTCAAGACCATATGTTGGTGGATGCATTTTCTGACCACGGACAAGGAGGAAATTCCAACGTTTATTGGGAAACAGACCAGCAATTTATTTGCGACCTACAAAGTAGCCATTTACTAGACAAGTATTGTGGCTTAAGCATAAAGTTTTTTGACCCAAACCAAGCCCCCGCAGCAGACAAATACACGAAATTACGCAACATCAACATTAGTGAATATGAGCAAGTTATTTTGTATGCCAATTTAGAAGGCCCAGACAGCGAACTGCGTTTTTTTATACGTAGCACACCCAGCACTAATGGCCGTGACTTATCCCACGCAAAATACATGTTCACCTACTTTGAAAAAAAAGAACTCGGGGAGCACCCCGCTGCGGCAGGTTTGAATCAATTTACTATTCCCTTGTGGTGGCTAGATAACAACTATCGATCGCGAGACGACTTCGTAGAGGATTTTTCACTAATTAAGGAAATTGGCGTAGATATACCTTCAGGCTCTCCGGATGGGGAGTACATCATTACTTTGAATAAAATAGAGGTAGAAGGAAAATGGATCAGCAACGAAAGCCTTTATGCCATAATTATTGCCGTCTGGCTGGTTTACTTTACCGCAGAGTTATTTCGCTATTTTCTGCATCAGCGCCAGCTATTTACCCAGTCGATTAACACCTTAGAGCAAAGTGTTGACCAACTAAAACACTCCGCCAGCAACGACCATCTCACCGGGGTACTCAACCGTCGTGGTTTAATTGAGGCTTTCAATGAACGCCCGGAACTCAACGATAACTACTACTTGTTTGTATTCGACATCGATCACTTTAAACAAATTAACGACCACTACGGACATAGCAATGGTGATGCAGTATTGCGCTTTTTTGCTCGTCAACTCAGCGCCACCACTCGAAACCAAGACTTATTTGGCCGCTGGGGTGGCGAAGAGTTTGTATTGCTGTCTCAACAACGCCATGATGCCGATGCCTATAGCTTTGCAGAGCGTCTACGCAAGCTAATTAATCAGCAAGACTTTTTGCTATCTTATCAAGGTCGACAATACAACATTAAACTCAGTATGAGCATTGGTCTCACTTCAATAGCCAAGGGTGAAGACTTTACTACTGCACTTAATCGAGCCGATTTAGCGCTTTATCAGGCGAAGAATGCTGGTAGAAACCGCAGCCAATTGCAAAATTAGAGCTGCCAATTTATGGCTGATTTCCCTTGCGCTTGCAATAACTGGTTGGTTTTTGAAAAATGGCGGCAACCGAAAAAGCCCCGATGGGCCGACAAAGGCGAGGGGTGTACCGAACTCAGCAGATGATGTTTTTTCGATTCCACCAACTGCCCTTTCTTTTGTGCATGCGCGCCCCACAATAAAAAGACCACGCCTTCGCAGTGCTGGCTAATCGCTCTAATCACCGCATCAGTAAAGTTTTCCCAGCCCCACTTAGCATGCGAGTGCGCCTTGGCTTGCTCTACGGTGAGCACGCTGTTTAACAGTAATACCCCCTGCTCGGCCCAAGCGCTTAAATCACCATGGTCGGGAATAATAAAACCGTCGATATCGCTGGCAAGTTCCTTATAAATATTACGCAAGGATGGCGGGATTTTAATGCCCTTAGCAACACTGAAACTTAAACCATGTGCCTGGCCTTCACCGTGATAGGGATCTTGACCCAGAATCACCACCTTCACTTGCGCTAAAGGGCAAGCTTCAAAGGCAGCAAACACTTGCGGTTGTGGAGGAAAAATATGCTTGCCGGCAGCTCGCTCTGCCGCGATTCGCCCTTGTAATTGCTGGTAATAAGGCTGTTGCTGCTCGACTTCAAACAAAGCTTGCCAATGATTCACATGCGATTCCTGTTAATAATAAAAGATAACTATTATAACCAAGCACTTGAGTCAGCTAATAGCGTTCTGGCACGAAACTCTGTTCTTGCATCGGTACCCGCACATATGCTTGTTTATCAATCGGCGGCAACACCACTTCTGCTTGAGTGAGTTCTTGGTAGTCAATCAGTGACAGTAAATGGCTGATACAGTTTAACCGGGCACGCTTCTTATCATCTGAATTCACCACCCACCATGGCGAGTGCTTGGTATCGGTATGGGCGAACATTTCATCTTTGGCTTGAGAATAGGCCGCCCAACGAGAGCGCGACTCTAAATCCATAGGGCTAAATTTCCAGCGCTTCAGTGGATTATTAATCCGTTCTAAAAAACGCTGCTCTTGCTCTTCATCCGATACCGAAAACCAGTATTTTATTAATATAGTACCCGAGCGGATCAGCATCCGCTCAAATTCTGGGCAAGCTCGTAAAAAATCCTGATGTTGTTCTTCAGTGCAAAACCCCATCACCTTTTCAACACCGGCGCGGTTATACCAAGAGCGGTCAAAAAGCACGATTTCACCGGCGGCAGGCAAGTGAGCCACATAACGTTGAAAATACCATTGAGTTTTCTCGCGCTCATTCGGCGCTGGCAGTGCAGCAATACGGCATACTCGAGGATTCAGTTTTTCCGCAATTCGTTTAATCACTCCACCTTTACCAGCCGCGTCACGCCCCTCAAAAATCACCACCACCTTAAGCCCTTTGGCCACCACCCATTGCTGCAGTTTGACCAGCTCGGTTTGCAATTCTTCAAGATTTTTTTCGTAGCTTTTTTTATCGAGTTTATCCGCCATTAGCTAACTCACCATAATTGTTGATGCTTAATTTCAGGCGCCAAGCAACGCCCACTTACTTTTTCTAAAACAAAGGCTTAATGTTGATTCGGCTTATCATTAATAGGCCATTTAGTAGAATAAGATAATTTGAGTATAGGTAAATAGCCTAAAATCTTGCTTATCTAGGCCAATTTCAGCTTCGTCAGGCTTTAAAAATAACCATAAAATGGTAATCTTAGGCGCCTTTATACATTCGCTAAGAATTCAACATGGCAACTACTGGCACTTTATACATTGTTTCCGCTCCTAGTGGTGCAGGCAAATCAAGCATGATCAATGCTTATCTTTCGCGCCACCGCGCCTATCCTGCCCAAGTGTCTATTTCTCATACCACTCGGCCGGTTCGTCCCGGTGAAATCGACGGCAACCACTATCATTTTGTTAGCCATGATGAATTTAAACAGCTAATTGCTGAGCAAGCGTTTTTTGAGTATGCCGAAGTTTTCGGTAATTTTTACGGTACCTCTCGTCTCAGCATCGAACAGACTCTCGCAGACGGTATTGATGTGTTCTTAGACATTGACTGGCAAGGCGCTCGTCAAGTTAAACAAATGATGCCCGAGGCAGTATCGGTATTTATTTTGCCACCCAGCCGTGAAGAGCTAGAAAACCGTTTACATATGCGTGGCCAAGACAGCCCCGATGTAATTAAAAAGCGAATGGACGAGGCAGAAAGTGAAATGTCTCATTATAATGAGTACGATTACTTAATTATTAATAGTAATTTTGACGAAGCCCTGAGCGAGCTGACCGCCATTATTACTGGCCAAAGATTACGAACCCGTCAACAAGCCGCGCGACATCGCCATTTGTTAGACGAACTATTATCGAAATAATATCGTTAAGTCCTAGCAAATTATCACGAGATCGGCTAGGATCTTGCGTCATTTTTAGTCAACGGAGCTGTGCATGGCACGAGTAACAGTAGAAGATGCAGTAGAACAGGTCGGCAATCGCTTTGACCTTGTACTAATCGCCGCACGTCGTGCGCGTCAGATCGCAGTAGAAGGTAAAGACCCTCTAGTTGAGGAAGATAACGATAAACCTACCGTTATCGCTTTGCGAGAAATTGAAGAAGGCTTGATCACCACCGAAACCATGGATGCTCAAGACCGCCAAGAACGTCAGGAACGTGAGGCCGCCGAGTTGGCAGCCGTTGCCGCTATCGCCGATAAGCGCATCTAATTCGTCCCCGTCTATAAAATTACCGTGCTGGGTTTACTCTGCACGGTAAAACTCCCATAATTCAATTCAATCATATCTATGTTTAGCGCCCTCCGCTGATGAGGTAATGTTTGTACTTATTCGAAAGTTTGCGCGAAGTCGCCTCTAGTTACTTAAGTGAAGAGCATGTCGCTCAACTGCGTGATGCCTATATCCTAGGCAAAGATGCCCATGAAGGTCAGTTTCGCTCTAGCGGTGAACCCTATATTACCCATCCTTTGGCAGTGGCGCGGATCCTTGGAGAGTTAAGACTCGATCATCAAACACTGGTCGCTGCTGTACTACACGATACCATTGAAGATACCCCAGTCACTTACGAACAACTGCAACAGCAGTTTGGCACTGAAATCGCCGACTTAGTAGAAGGTGTCAGTAAACTGGATAAAATTAAGTTTCGTGACAAAAAAGAAGCCCAGGTCGAAAACTTTCGAAAAATGATGATGGCGATGGTGCAAGATATTCGCGTCATCCTAATCAAATTAGCCGACCGCACCCACAACATGCGCACTCTCGGTTCTTTACGTCCCGATAAACGCCGCCGCATAGCCCGCGAAACCTTAGAAATTTATGCACCAATTGCTAACCGTTTGGGTATTCATAGCATTAAAAACGAATTGGAAGAGCTCGGCTTTGAAGCGCTCTATCCGATGCGTTATCGCGTATTAAAAGTGTCGGTTAAAAACGCTCGCGGCAATCGCAAAGAATTAATCAACGGCATTCATCAAGAGTTGCAAGGGCGTATTGAAGAAGCAGGGATTCAGGCTACCGTTACCGGACGCGAGAAAAACCTCTACAGCATCTATAAAAAGATGGTTAACAAAGAGCTGCAATTTCATGAAGTGATGGATATCTACGCTTTTCGTATCATTGTAGACAGCCTAGACACCTGCTATCGAGTTCTCGGTATTAGCCACAGCCTTTATAAGCCTCGCCCCGGCCGTTTTAAAGACTATGTTGCCATTCCTAAAGCCAACGGTTACCAAAGCTTGCATACCTCTCTGGTTGGCCCTCATGGCGTGCCGGTGGAAGTGCAAATTAGAACCGAGCACATGGACCAGATGGCCGACAAAGGGGTAGCCGCTCACTGGTCTTACAAACAAGCTGGCGAAAACCCCGGCACCACAGCGCAAATTAGGGCGCAACGTTGGATGCAAAGCCTACTCGAACTGCAACAAAGCGCAGGCTCTTCATTCGAGTTTATCGAAAACGTTAAAACCGATTTATTCCCCGATGAAATTTATGTATTCACCCCGGAAGGGAAAATCATTGAACTCCCCGCCAGAGCCACTCCGGTAGACTTTGCTTACGCGGTGCATACCGACGTTGGCCATGCTTGTGTCGGCGCTAGGGTTAATCGCCACCCCTATCCCTTGAGCAAAGCGCTTAGCAACGGCCAAACGGTTGAAGTAATAACCGCGCCCGGAGCGCGACCCAATGCGGCGTGGTTAAACTTTGTGGTAACCGGTAAGGCTCGTGGGAAAATCCGTCAGTTGCTGAAAAACCAACGCCGCGAAGAATCAGTTAACCTTGGCCGCCGCCTGCTTAATCACGCCTTGGGCGGAGTGAAGCTAGACGACATAGCCCCTGAAGTGCTTAAGCAAGTACTACAAGACCTAAAAGCTGAAAACATCAACGACCTGTTAGCCGAGATTGGCTTAGGCAATGCCATGAGTATCGTGGTGGCCAACCGCTTGCTCGGGAGTAACGACGAGCTGGGTCAAACCAAAGGTAAAGGACAAATCGCCATTCAAGGCGCCGAAGGCTTGTTATTAACCTACGCCAACTGCTGTCGCCCCATTCCAGGCGACCCAGTAATTGCCCATATCAGCCAAGGTAAGGGCCTAGTGGTTCACTTAGAATCATGTAAAAACATTAGTGGTTACCAAAAAGAACCCGACCGTTATATTAACGTTGACTGGTCTAAAGATGCCGCTGAAACCGCAGAATACAAAACCGAAATGCGCATCGACATGGTGAACCATCAAGGTATATTAGCCAGCTTAACCAATGTGGTAGCGTCAACCGGTGCTAACATCGTTAATATTGTCACTGAAGAAAAAGAAGGCCGCGTCTACACCATTGATTTATTGGTGACCACCCATAGCCGTGTGCATCTGGCCAATATTATGCGCAAAATACGCGTCATGCCCGAAGTACTGCGGGTAGTGCGCTTAAGAAACTAGAACAACGAGAAAACCATGACTCCTGAACGCTATCAGCGCATTCGCGCCATGTTAGATGCCCGCCAAACCGATTTAACCATTTGCATGGAAAACGTGCATAAGCCGCACAATTTGTCGGCCATTGTACGTACCTGTGATGCAGTGGGTGTCGATCATGTACACGCGGTATGGGAAAACTATAAAGACGAGCTACGTCGCGGCACGGCCACAGGCAGCCAAAATTGGGTAAAAGTACATAACCACGAAAACATTCAAGATGCGGTGGCCGCGTTACGCAACAGTGGCATGCAAATCTTAGCCACCAATCTTTCAGATAGCGCCGTTGATTTTCGCCAAATTGACTATACCAAACCCACGGCTATTTTAATGGGCCAGGAAAAATATGGTATTTCCGATGAGGCGCTTGCCTTAGCCGACCAAGACATCATCATTCCCATGGTAGGCATGGTGCAATCTTTAAATGTTTCGGTCGCCAGTGCCTTAATTCTCTATGAAGCACAGCGCCAACGTGAATTGGCCGGTATGTATCAAGGGCCTTGTAAAGTCAGTCCTGAAGAACAAAACCGCATCATCTTTGAAGGCGGCCACCCCATCTTTGCTAAAGCCTGTAAACGTAAAGGTTTGCCAATACCACAGGTGGACGAGCAGGGGCAAATCATCGCCGATGACGAATGGTGGGCCAAAATGCAAATGAATAAAGAAGCTTGGGACCAATTAGATAACGATTAATTAAGCCCCAAAACGAATAAAGGCCACGCTAAAAGCTGGCCTTTATTGTTATTACTGCTCGCTGGCCTCTTCCTCTGTAGCAGAGAGCTTAAATTGGTAGTCATCGGCAAAAGGTGAGTTGTAACCCCACTCAAAAGGCTGGCCCACTTGCTTATCCATCCATAAAATTGGCGTTACCAAAAAGCGCGGGATTTCGAGGCGAATACCATTGTCTTCGGCCTTGTATAGCGAACTATTGGCATCACACCTAATTAGCAACATCAACAATATGATGATCACCAAACCACGCCAAAAACCGTCCATAGTTGTTCCTAATGTTAGTAAAAAGACTGGCTAACTATTCAGCCAGAGTTTGCCATTGACCTTGCAAGGCCTGTTGTAACGTAGCCAGTTGCTGCTGCTTTTGAGTTTCAGTATAAGGCTTAGCAGGCAACTTGCCCCATATGGGTTGCGGCCAAAGAGGGTCGCTTTTATAACGCACCACATGATGTACATGCAGTTGTGGCACCATGTTCCCCAAAGCCGCCAGATTCAGTTTATCGCCCTGATAAATATCCATTAAGGCTTCGCTAAGGCGCTTCGATTCTCGCCAAAATTGCGCTTGTTGGCAATTATCAAGTTGATAAATGTCGCTAATGCCATCTTGCATCGGCACCAATACCCACCAAGGAAACTGGCTATCGTTGATTAATAGCACTCGCGACAGCTCAAAATCTCCCGCCCATATTCCGTCTTTTTGTAACTGCGGGTGCAAACTAAATTGGTTCATTGTCTATTCCTAAATACCCCTGTATCACCATAATATGCCAAGCATGCTCAAGAGGTCAGCGTTTCGCTTATCAAAAAAAGTGCTAGAATGGCGCCAACCATAATTTAAGCTGATTGAAATCTCAATAACTACCAGCGTCAGGCTGCTTGAAGAGTTACTTGTATCACTATGTTACGTTTTTTCCCCGCTCCTTTACTGATGGTTATTTCCGCAAGTTTAGCCATTATTAATACCGCCATAATTGGCACCTTAGTGGCCATTTGTGGTGTATTTAAGTTGCTTGTGCCGAAGCAGCTTTATCCGCAACTTAGCCGCTTAACCAATTTTTTAATGTGGTGCTGGAGCGAAGTAAACAGAGCCATTTTCAAACTAGTGAACAAGACTGAATTTGTCATTGAAGACAATAGCCAGCTCAGTAAACAGCACTGGTATTTGTTGATATGTAATCATCAAAGCTGGGCCGACATCGTATTGTTATGCATGCTGTTTGGCTCACGTATTCCCATGCCAAAATTCTTTTTAAAACAACAATTATTGTATGTACCTTTCGTCGGCTTGGCCTGCTGGGCACTAGATATGCCCTTCATGCGCCGCTATTCACGCCAATATTTACTAAAACATCCGGAAAAACGCGGCAAAGATCTGGAGTCAACTAAGCGCTCGTGTGAGAAATTTAAAAACATGCCCACCACCGTGATTAACTTTGTGGAAGGCACCCGTTTTAATCAACAAAAACAGCAGCAGTCGCGTTCTTCTTATCAATACCTACTCCCGCCAAAGGCTTTGGGTATAGCTTACACCTTATCGGTATTAGGCGAGCAGTTCGACCAAATCATCAATGTGACTCTGGCCTATCCCAATACCAATCCAGGCCTCACTCCGTTTAAGGCTTTGCTCTCAGGAAAACTAGATAAAGTGGTGGTTAAAATTGACACCATTCCAATCGACCAACAGCTTCGCGGAGACTATTTACAAGACAAACACTTCAAGCGTCATTTCAAACTTTGGTTAGATCAAACTTGGCAAGCCAAAGATCAATATCTAAAAACAGTGCTGAATAAAGACTAAGTCAGCACTTAAACCATATAAAGCGCCATTTTACTGCTATTTTTAAAGAGCAATAAAATAAGGAGAAGCATCTTGTGGATGAACTCTTGGCAAGCTTGCTTAGCCTGCTATCAGGCTCAGTTCAAACAGCCTCAGCCAGCTAAGCGTAAGCAGGGTGTTTGCCACCACTTAGCGCAAACATTCTGCTCAACAGCGCAAGGGAAGCCCCTAAAGCTTTTACTTGCTCTGCTGTTGCTCATCGCCTCTACTCAAGCAAGCACCGCTAAATTGGTCATGAACTTCTTCATTGAGCCCCCCTTTGTAACCCACGGAGACGAAGACCTCACCGGTTTGCACATAGACATTTTTAAGCAACTACAGCAGCAACAAAGGAACCTTGCCATTAAGGTACAACTGCTACCGCTAAAACGGGCCTACCTATTAAGCGCCCAGCTCCCCAATAACTGCGTTTTCGGTATTGAGCGTACACCGGCAAGAGAAACCGATTTTGTCTGGGTTAGCCCCTTGTATACTAGTCGCTACGCTCTGTATCAGCGGCCGCAAAGTGACCAAGACCTAGCACAACTTAAACAACTGACCATTGGCAGCTACTTAGGTAGCGGTGTAGCAGAGTATTTAGAAAGTTCTGGTTACAAGGTCGATTTAGCAAAAACCAATCTAAACAGTGCTAAAAAACTGCAACGCAAACGAATTCAAGCCTGGGCTAGCGATGTATTATCTGCTGCTTATATTTTTCAGCACTATTCACTCAACATAAACCCCAAAGGTCAGCCTTTTTACAGCACTAAGCGAGCCATAGCCTGTAATAAAAACACCACCTTAACCAGCTTGTTAAGTTTGCATCAAGGCTTAGACCAACTACAACAAAATGGCATAATAGAAACTATTCTAAATCGCTATGAGCAGCAATATCGGGTCGACTTAGACCAATAAAAAAGCAGTCCGAAGACTGCTTTTACTACACTAGGTCTGAAGTTCTAGCCTTGCAGGTTAACCAAGTACAATACCAACTCGTTTAGCTCTTCTTCTGATTTCACCGAGTTGGTAATTACAAGATATTTACCATTCACCACCAAGGCTGGTACACCGCGAATTTGGTAGTTAATGGTGTTTTTCTCCATTTGCGCGACCATGCCATTCACTACAAAGCTTTCAGCCGCACTATCAAATTTACTGGCTTCTACGCCATGAGCCACAAACACTTTGCGAATATCATCACGGCTAGCGAAGTGTTGGCGTTTCTTATGAATAGAATCGAAAATCGCTGCGCTAACTTCGTCATCCACGCCTAGCATATCTGCCACAGCATAAGCACGAACCATTTCTTCACCCATTTTTCCGCCGATGAAGCTAACATGGCTCTTTTTAAAGGCTACGCCAGCAGGTAAAGATTGTTTAATTTGTTTAGCTAGAGGCTCAAACTTAAAACAATGTGGACAGTAGTAAGAGAAAAATTCGAGAACCTCTGGTTTGGCGGTTGCCGTTTGCTTAATTACTTTGTAATGGGTACCTTCTTCGAAGTTTGCCGCCATTACCATTGGCAAAGCTAACATTGCCATCAAACCAATCAGTAGCTTTTTCATCACTCGGTATTTCCTTACAGTGAACCTTATTAAAAAACCGAGCATAATGATAAGCATTCGCTCGGTCAATCATTGCTGTCTAAGTTGACATTGATTTACCTTACCAAGAGCCCGCCTCAAAGGCTACTTTACTAGTAAATTGTTGATGAATTAGCTCACTATAATGCTGTTCTATTTGATTGCGCCTAATTTTAAGTGTTGGGGTTAACAGGGCGTTATCCACGTTCCAATCCTGCTTCACCACCAGTATATGAGACAACTTAGCGTGGCTCTCCAAGTGCTGATTTACCTTGTCTAAGGTTCTACCCAAGCTAGCCTCTATCTGCGTTTGAGAGTGTTGTTTCATTTCACCGGCTAATACCACCAAGGCACAGGGCTGAGCCAAGGCACTGCCCACCACACAAACCTGTTCCACCATGGAGTTTTCCGCGAGTTTTTGCTCGATAGGCACAGGTGCCACATATTTGCCTTTGGCGGTCTTAAAACTCTCTTTTAAACGACCAATAATTTTTACATAACCATCGGCATCTATGCTGCCCTTATCACCAGTATGCAACCAGCCATCCACAATGGTCTGCTCATTTAACTCGGGGTGTTTGTAGTAGCCGCTCATCATGCCTTGGCCCTTAGCCAGTATTTCACCTTGCTCGGAAATTTTAATTTCTACGCCGGGGCCAGCCTTACCAATAGTGCCTATTTTGTCACTGCGAAAAGGTAAATTAAGCGTGCCATAGGCTAAGTTTTCGGTCATACCCCAAGCTTCTGAGATATTCAAACCGATACTTTGATACCAGCGTAATAACGAGGGCGCAATCGGCGCACTGCCACAGCCCAAGATACGCGCTTTACTTAGCCCCAAGGCTTTTTTGATCTTGGCTTTAATCAAGCCAGAAACCAAAGGAATGGCCAGCAATAACTTGAGTTTCTTCGGTGGTAGTTTTTCAAATACGCCTTGTTGAAAACGCGCCCACAAGCGTGGTACTGAAACGAATAGAGTAGGCTGAACACTGCGTAAATTGTCGGCAAAGGTGTCTAAGGACTCCACAAAAGACACGCTGAACTGACCACTAAAAATACTGGTGCCTTGAATGTAAACGCGCTCGGTAATATGGGCTAATGGCAGATAAGACATAACTCGGTCTTCGCTGCCGGCTTGCAGCACTTCAATCAATTGCTCACAGGCATAACGATAGGCAGCAAAGCTAATTTCGGCACCTTTAGGGTCGCCAGTGCTACCCGAAGTGTAAATGATGGTCATAGTGTCTTGCTCATGCCATAAATGGTGCTTGTCGATCACCGCTTGCTTAGCTAACCAATCGCTCCATTGAATATGACAAGGCATGGTGGGATAGGGCATGGCTACGGTTTTCAGCCCCACAGGCACCCCCGCAGCCTGTTTATTCCATTCATCCAACTTACCAACAAACAATAACTTGCTTTCGCTGTGTTTAAGAATGAAAGACACCGTATCGGCGCTAGCGGTGGAATAAATCGGAATGCTGATGCAACCGGCCATCATGATCGCCAAATCAGCAATAAACCACTCGGCACTATTTTTCGCTAAAATGGCGACCTTATCGCCCGGTTCAAGACCAAGAGAGCGAATACCTTGGGCTATTTGCCCGGCTTCGCGCGCCACCACTGCCCAGGTTTTTTCATGATATACGCCATCAATAGGCTGGCGTAAATAGACCCGCTGCGGATGCTGTTTTTGCCAATGCATTAATGCATTAACGGGGGTGACAAAATTAGCCATTTACAACCTCGTTACAAATTATTCACCTTTTAGATCAATCCTATATGGCTTACGGCAGGATGCCAGTGCAAATTGATACTAAGCGAAGGCTTTGTGAACGAAGCCGCTGTTTATCACCAATTAGTGTAAGGATGTTGACTCAACATCGAGTTGTAATAGCAGTTTTGGCCCGTCACTTCTTCGCCCAACCAAGCAGGTTTGGTAAAAGCTTCCTGCTCACTTTGCAACTCCACCTCGGCCACTATCAAACCTTGGTTAGCGCCGGCAAATACATCCACTTCAAACATATGTTGGCCCACCGGCACTAAGTAACGCACTTTATCTATCGCGCCGGGTTCGCACAGCGCCAACAACTGCTCGGCTTCACTGAGGCTAATCGGCTTCTCCCACTCATAGCGGCTTAAACCCGACTCACTGCTCTGGCCTTTAATGGTAAGAAAACCCTGTTGGCCACGGATCCGCACTCGTACTGTGCGTCGTTTATCGCTATTTAAATAGCCTTGTACGATGCGGGTTTGCTCCACCGCCTGCTGTTTAAAGGCATCACTTTTCACTAAAAATTTTCGCTCGATTTCAAGGCTCATTTTAATATCCCGGAGTCAAAGAAAGCGGAGCTTGCTGCAAGGCGGCCAGCTGCTCTTTCAAGGCTAAAATTTGCTCTTCCCAATAACGCTGCGAATTAAACCAAGGAAAAGCACGCTGAAACGCAGCATCTTGCCAGCGTCGTGCTAACCAGCCCATGTAATGAATCATGCGCATCGCACGCAAGGGTTCAATTAACACGAGTTCTCGGCTATCAAACTCACAAAAGGCCTCGTAGCCTTCCAACAAGACTTCCAACTGCAAGCGGCGCTCATTGTCATCGCCAGCCAGCATCATCCATAGATCCTGCACCGCCGGACCATTACGCGCGTCGTCGAGGTCCACCAGCATCGGGCCATCGCGCCATAAAATATTGCTGGGGTGACAATCACCATGTAAGCGAATAATAGAGTGGGGTTGATACGCTGCCTTAGCGGCCTCGGCGACTTGCTCGGCCACGGTAAAAAAGGGCACAGCCAAACCCTCAGGCAACCAATCTCGCAATAGGATTAAGGGCTGATCGAGCATTTCTTCGGTATTAATCGACAAGCGATGCTGAAACAGTTTGCTGCCCACCTTTTGATGCATTCTGCCAAGGTACTGACCCACCCGTTCCAGTTGATCGAGGTTATCCACCTCAAAACTACGCCCACCCACACTAGGGAAAATGGCAAAGCGCCAGCCTTGATACTCAAACAAGCTTTGGCCCTGAATCACTAAAGGTGCCACCACTGGCACATCCACCTCGGCCATAGACAAGCTAAACAGGTGTTCTTCTTCTATTTGCTGATTAGTCCAACGCTCCGGGCGATAAAACTTCACCACATAGCGCAGCCCATCATCGGCTTGAAATTGGTATACCCGATTCTCATAAGAGTTTAAGGCCAATAAACCACTACTGGGAAAAATGCCTTGAGATTCAATGGCATCAAGAATGATATCGGGATTTAAATTGGCAAATAGAAAGGCGCTCATGATTTGGCCGCTTCACAACAGATTATCGGCGCAGTGTAGCAGTAAAGCCAAGGTACTCGCCAGCCGCGCCACAGCAATAGCCACAAAAGTTAAATCGGAGTTAGGCTGGTAACGCCAAGAAACCACAAGCAACGATATAAATACAGCATAACCACGCCACCAGCATTAGCGCAGAACGTAGACTTGCCCAACCATAAACATAGGCCAGCGGGTGGAGTAATCTGCTGGCGATAAACACAATACTGGCATTCTTCAGCGAGGCTAAATCAAGCCCCGCTAAGTGGGCCAGTAGCACAGAGCCACTGAACAGTAGCAGCGCTTCCCAAGCATTTTGCTGGGCAGCGTAAAGACGCTGCCCACGGCTATCTAACTGCAGTACTTGTTGCCGAGGGTCATGGTTATCAATCCGCCCTAATTGACGCTTACGGGTATAAGAGCCCAAAGCCGCCAACAGGTTAGGTAGTAACAGCAACAAAGCTAAACACAGCAGTAGCGTTTTCAGCGCTTAGTCTCCACTAATAAAGCGACTAGCCTGGCTAATTTGTTGCTCACCGGCTTGCAATACAAACTCGATATCAGTAACGGAGCTAGGCAACAGATAAGGGTCACTGGCTAGGGAAATAGGCAAGCTATAGACTTCACCGGCATTCACGGTAACCTCTTGCTGGCCTATCCATTCCACCTCTTCTAACCCCCGCACGCTTAGGCTAAATTGGCGCGCCTCAGACGACTTATTAATCACCTTCAAGGTATACGTATTTTCAACTAAGCCTTCAGTGGTTTCGGTATATAACGAAGCGCGATCGCGTATCACGTCCAGTTGCATTGGCTTCACATTCAGTAAGGTGAACACAAAGGCCACCAACATAATACTTAATACCACTCCATAACCAATTAACTTAGGCCGCAGCACATCGGTTTTTTGCCCCGCCAAATTATGTTCGGTGGTATAGCGAATCAGGCCTTTGGGGTAATTCATTCGCTCCATGGTTTGGTCACAAGCATCGATACAGGCGCCACAGTTAATACACTCGTATTGCAGCCCATCACGAATATCGATACCCGCCGGACAAACCTGTACACATAAATCACAGTCAACACAGTCACCTAGGCCCATGGCTTTATGGTCGACATTACGCTTACGCGGCCCGCGGCTTTCACCACGTTGGCTATCGTAACCCACGATAAAGGTATCTTTATCAAACATAGCCGATTGGAAACGCGCATAGGGACACATGTGAGTACACACGATGGTACGCATCCAACCCGCATTAGCGTAGGTAGCCACGGTGAAGAAAATCACCGAGAAATTCACCGCACCACTGGCGTTAAGTGTGAAGAAGTCCCACCACAACTGTTTTACGGGTACAAAATAGGCGGCAAAAGACAAGGCTGTAAATACCGATACCGCTAACCACGCCGCGTGCTTAGCGGTTTTTCGCCAAATTTTATTGAAGTTCCAGGGAGCCTTGTCTAACTTCTTACGCTTATTGGCACTACCTTCAATTTTTTCTTCAAACCAAATGAAAATAAAGGTCCATACGGTTTGTGGACACAGGTAACCACACCATACTCGACCCAAAAAGGTCGTCACAAAAAACAGCGCAAAAGCGGCAATAATAAAGAACCACGCCAGCAGCAATAGATCTTGCGGCCACAGGGTTAAACCAAAGAAGTGGTATTGACGCGCCGCAATATCCAACAGAATAGCCTGACGCTCTCCGTAGGGAATAAAAGGCACAATCACAAAGGCGGCAATAAACAACCAGCCCATGTACTTACGCAAGCGTTGGAAAAACCCTTTTTGCTCACGCACATAAATCTGTTCTTGGGGGTTATAACGATCGACCGGGGCACGCTTTTTTGCGGCTCTTGGTTTTGGGCTCAGGTCTTTTACAGGAATACGATCACTCATCTCTCAGTCCTTTAGAGGGGAGGCTTCGATATACGAAGCCCTTTAGCATTAGGGTCAACTTAATGGCCACTTTGGCTAATCTACTTTGATACCACGGGCTTTTAATAAAGCGCTTTTAAAGTCATCCTCACAATCTTTGGCAATGCCAGGAATCATCTCGTCTTTACCAATACTTAGCATCTTTAGTTGATAAATAAGTACATCGTCGGTGAGTTCGCTCATCGGCTTAGCAAAGCCAGCTTGGTCGGCAATTTGAGCGATTATTTCAACAAGATTCAGTTCCGGCTGCTGTTTCCAAACCGGGGTGAGCAATTCAATTAGCTCTTCAATACGATGCAGTTGCATACTCATTTTTATACTTCTCCACGGGCGGCCACTACAGCTTGGTTTCTACCCAACTGCTTGGCTCTATATAGGGCCTTATCGGCCTTGTCTACGATCTCTTTGCTACTTTGTTGAGCGCTGGGGATCAGGCAACAAATGCCTATGCTCACGGTAACATAACTGGCTGCGGCAGAGTACTCATGCCGCAGCTTTGCCTTAGCCAATAGTGTTCTAATTCTTGTAGCTACTTGCAATGCCCCTTTGGTATCAGTATTGGGCAAAACAATCACAAACTCCTCTCCACCATAGCGGGCAACCATGTCATCTTCTCGCTGCAAAGCCTGATTAAACAAACTCGCCACTAGGCTTAAGCATTGATCACCGGCGAGATGGCCGTAATGGTCATTATAGGGTTTGAAGAAATCAACATCGATCAACAACAGGCTTAAGACGGTATTGGCACGGCTAGATAAACGCCAGTGCTGCTGCAAATGACGCTCAAACATGGCGCGATTGTATAAGCCAGTGAGCCCATCGCGTTCGCTTTGTTGACGCATCGAAGCATGGCTATCGGCCAGCTCGATGGCGCGGGCACGATTCCGCACCCCTTCAGAGAAATTGCTTTTTACCAAGGTTTCGGCGCGGCGCAATACCACATTGAGCAGGGCGCAACTTAATAACAGCACCAAATAAGCAGCCCACTCATTACTATCTCGCCCCAGCATATTCACCAGCAAAGCCACCAACATTGGCAAGGCGAAGCCATTAAAACTGCGAATACTGAGTAGATTGGGCACCACCACCAACGATAATAAGGCGCCCACCAATAACATTAATAATAAACGCTGGGCTTCGGCCAGTTGTGGCATAAACAGTAGTATTCCCACTGCCCACAGCACGCCACAGGCCGAGGTAAGCGAGAAATAGCCGTTTAATAAACCCACTGGCAATTCACCCGTTTGTCTTTGACTATAGCGGCGGGTATAGAGATAAAACAGCAGTGATAGGGCCAACATGCTAGCCAACCAAAAAGCATGGCCACTAAACTGGTCACTAGGGCTAAATAAACACCACCAAATCACACTAAAAGCAGCGCTCATTAATGCAACTAAACGGCCATTATTGACTAAATAACGGGCATTTTCAGCATTCACTTGTCGCTGCAAATTTGACAAAAATATAAAACCTTAGAGAAACGATGACGAATAAATTTTGTGCATTGTAGCAATAAGCCCAAGTACTCGCCCAGCAAAAAAAACGGCACTTTTAAGGCTAAAAATCCACAAACAAAAGCTGATTCGTAACAAACTAGACAATTTTAGCTAAAATAAGTCGCAAGCTTTGGCACATTATTGATCTGATTGCTTGCGTCCATTTTCCCAGAAAGGGTAAAGTGCTACACCGCAAGTGTTGGTCAATAAACTTGCCACTCGGTCATTTAGGTAAAGTATCTAAGGAACAAGGTCTATGCTGGACAATATCAACCCAACAACTACTCAGGCTTGGAAAGCACTACAAGCACATTTCGAAGCACAAAAAGAGGTTCAACTTAGCGAGCTATTCGCCGCTGACGCTGACCGTTTCAATCGTTTCTCTGTTGAGTTTAACGAGCAAATCTTACTGGATTACTCGAAAAACCTGATCACTGAAGAAACCATGCAGCATTTGCTTGCACTAGCCAAAGAAACCAAGCTAGACAACGCCATCAAAGCCATGTTCTCTGGTGAGAAAATCAACCAAACAGAAGGCCGCTCGGTACTGCATACTGCTTTACGTAATCGCAGCAATACTCCAGTAATGGTCGACGGCGAAGACGTGATGCCAGCGGTAAACGCCGTGCTAGAAAAAATGCAAGGCTTCTGCGAGAAAATCCATTCTGGTGAATGGAAAGGCTACACCGGTAAAGCAATTGAAAGCATTGTAAACATTGGTATTGGTGGTTCAGATCTTGGTCCGGTAATGATTACCGAAGCCCTAGGCGCTTACAAAGTAGAGCACATTAACACCTACTTCGTATCGAACGTAGACGGTACTCACATTGCCGAAACCTTGAAGCAAGTAGACCCAGAAACCACTCTTTTCTTGGTGGCGTCTAAAACCTTCACTACCCAAGAAACCATGACTAACGCGCACAGTGCCCGTGATTGGTTCCTAGCCGCTGCTGGCGATCAAGCTCACGTAGCTAAGCACTTTGCGGCTCTATCTACCAATGGTAGCGCCGTAGCTGAGTTTGGTATTGATACCGAGAACATGTTTGAATTCTGGGATTGGGTAGGCGGTCGTTACTCTTCTTGGTCAGCGATTGGCTTATCGATTGCACTAACGGTTGGCTACGACAACTTCATCGAGTTACTCGATGGCGCTCACGCCATGGACCAACACTTTGCCAGCGCAGAGCTAGAACAAAACCTACCGGTTATTCTTGCCTTGCTAGGTATTTGGTACAACAACTTCTACGGCGCAGAAAGCGTTTCAATTTTACCTTACGACCAATACATGCACCGTTTTGCGGCTTACTTCCAACAAGGTGACATGGAATCTAACGGTAAAAACGTTGACCGTAACGGCAACCCTGTGAATTATCAAACAGGCCCAATTATTTGGGGCGAACCAGGCACTAACGGCCAACACGCCTTCTACCAATTAATTCACCAAGGCACTAAGCTGATCCCTTGTGACTTCATTGCGCCAGCTAATAGCCACAATCCTTTATCAGATCATCACGCTAAATTAATGTCTAACTTCTTCGCACAAACCGAAGCCTTAGCCTTTGGTAAGTCTCGTGAAACAGTAGAAGCTGAATTAGTGGCAGCGGGTAAGTCGGCTGACGAAATTGCCAAACTAGCACCGTTTAAAGTGTTCACTGGTAACAAACCTACCAACTCTATCTTAGTGAAGAAAATCACCCCTTACAGCTTGGGTGCCATGGTAGCCATGTACGAACACAAAATCTTTGTACAAGGCATTATCTGGAACATCTTCAGCTTCGATCAATGGGGCGTAGAACTAGGTAAACAACTGGCTAACCAAATCTTGCCTGAACTTAAAGATAAAAATGCAGTGAGCAGCCACGACAGCTCAACCAATGGCTTAATCAATACCTTTAAAGCCTGGAGCTAAGTACTACACTTCGCTTAATTTGCAAAAAGCTGGCCTAGGCCAGCTTTTTTACAGTTAAACGTCCAGCCAAACTATTCGCCGCTTAGCCAAGCTAAATAACACTGATATTACAATAAGTTCCTGCTCACAATTTAAACAAGTAAAACTGGAACTGTGAGAGATCTCGCGTTATTGTCAGCGCGCTAACAAACTAATAAAAAATAAATCAAACCATCAGCAGGGAAAGTGATGAAAAAAATCTTATGCAGCTTAGCACTGCTGCACTTTGGTGTTCAGGCAACACCATTTAGCGATAATGTGCTAAACGACATTTACAATGGGCAGCCCAATGGCATTCCTACCGCCAACGATCATAATGATGGCGTGCCAGACCTATTTGACGCAGCCAACTTATTGCTAGGAACCAGCTATACCAGCAATGCCGATTTAGACGCACGTTTTGTGGCAGAAGACCAAGTTTTTGTTGGTCAAGGCCAACATAACATTGCCTTAATTGGTTTAACCGCGGGCAATTACAATACCTTAGGCGTGTACACCGACTTGGGCCAAGGGCAGAACAAACAAGTATTATTGCCCTCCGATCCACAGTTTGGTTTTACTGGTGATGGTTCGGCGGCGAATCCCTTCAAAGGCGCGGCCTTCGATATCGTCGGTGAATTTGCTTGGTATTTAGAACAGGGCGGCCCCTACAACCACACCACCTTCTATTCGGAAAACCAGCTCAATGACGGTTGGGATCATATGATGACCTTTGCCATGCCGGAATTAAACGGTCAAAACACCTTCCTCGATATCGATAATCAAGTGGTGGATTACCAATTTACCAATGCCTTTTTAATTGGTTGGGAAGACCTTCCCTACGGCTATCAAAACCCGGGTATTTTAGGTGACGATGACTACGATGACATGCTCTACCTAGTTGATTTTAGACCCACTAGCCTACCTAGTAGCATTCCCGAGCCAGCCAGCGCTTGGTTATTGGCCGCAGGTTTAGTGGGCTTGGGCCTACGCCGACGTAAAAAGCAAGGCCGGTTCAAGGCCTAAACCAATATACAGCAGGCTTAGGCCTGCTGCTTACTCATGGCGCGCTTGGCGCACCGTTTCACCAGGCTTAATCGCACGAATCACCTTGGCAGGGTTACCCGCCACCAATACCCCTGGAGGCACGTCTTTACTAACAATCGCTCCAGCTGCCACCACCGAACCAGCACCTATAGTGACACCCGCTAATACCACCGCATGTCCGCCAATCCAGACATCATCACCAATGGTAATGGGGGCGGGGTAATCAATCACCTCACGCTCTCCCTGAGCATTGAGATAGGTTTTGCGCAGCTCAGGGTCTAGGGCATGATTAATCGAAAACAAACTCACATTGGGGGCAATCATCACCCGATGGCCAATGCTGATTTTGCCTGAGTTAACCAAGGTAAAGTTGGTATTAATGAAGACATCGTCGCCAATAAACACGGTATCGCCATAATCCACGGTGAGTGGTGGACAAATTTCAATGTTGTTGCCCACTTCAGCAAACAACTCTTTGGCTAACTGTTCTCGCTCACTAAACTGCTCGGGTAGGGTTTGATTAAAGCGATGGGTAATTTGCCGCGTTCGCAGTCGCCGCTCAGATAAATCGTGATCCCAGCGATTAAAACTTAAGCCGGCCATCATTCGTTCAAAATGCTCGCTCATTTGTTTCTCTTAGTCATGCGTTTTCAGCACTGTGCCGCGAAATTTGCCGGCGATCTAGCTGCTAGCTGGCATAAACCACAAATCACAAACCCAGAAGTAAACAAAGTAAATCAAAGCACAGCGCAATAGCGCTAAACGCTCGCTTTGTGCTAAGTTTCCAGCCACTCATCGGTAAAGAGAGCAATATGTGATTCAGCACTTGCAACAGGGCCAAGGTTTTTTGCTTAACGCCACCAGCTATGATCGGCAGGGGCGAGCACATATCCAACTCTACTTAGCCAGTGAACAAGGTCCGTTACGTTTAGACATCAGTGACCAGCAACCGCTGTTTTTTGTGCTGAGTAGTGAGCTACCCGCAGCACTGCAAGCGCTAACTAAGCCACCCGTTCGCTATCAAGACTTGCCTTTAAAAACCTTTCAGCAGCAAGCCGTAAGCGCGCTTTACTTCACCACTATAGAGCAACACCAACAAGCCGCTAAACGCTTACAACAAAGCGGTTTTAGCTGCTTTGAACACGATATAAAGCTACATGAGCGCTTTCTCACCGAGCGCTTTTGTTACGGCAGTCTCTCTTACCAGGGCCAACTTAAACCGCACAGCCATTTTCCTTGCCTGCAACAGGTAAAAATTAAAGCCTGTCAGTACGCCCCCTCATTGTCGGTCTTGTCCTTAGACATCGAGTGTAGTGAGCAAGGCCAACTGTATTCGATTGGTTTAGCTACAAAAGACTACCAACGGGTATTGATGATAGGCCAAGAGCAAGCTGCCAGCACCCCAATTAGCTGGGTAAGCAATGAATACGCCCTGCTCAAGCTGCTAGAACAAGAATTTGCAAAACTCGATCCGGACATCATAATTGGTTGGAATGTGATCAATTTCGATTTTCGGCTACTCGCCAAACGCGCCGCTTTACATGGTATTAAGCTTCTACTGGGGCGGGAACAAAGTCAGCTACGCTGGCGGGAACGTAGTGATAACCCGCAAAACGGCTTTGTCAGTCTTCCAGGGCGGGTGGTGGTTGATGGAATAGATGCGCTAAAATCCGCGACCTACCAATTTGACAGTTTTAGCCTAGAGCATGTGGCCCAGCAGCTTTTACAACGCGGCAAGTTAGTCGATGAAGTAAGCGATAGAATGGCTGAAATCACTCACAACTTTAACCATGATAAGCCACAGTTAGCCGCCTATAATCTTGAAGACTGTCAATTGGTGCTGGATATTTTCCAGCATACGCAAATTCTCGACTACCTGTGTTTACGCAGCCAACTTACCGGACTGATGCTAGATAGAAGCGGCGGCTCGGTGGCCGCCTTTACCAATGTCTATTTACCCAAGTTGCACCGCGCCGGTTACATAGCGCCTAACCTAAGCAGAGATTTTATTGCCGATAGCCCTGGCGGTTACGTGATGAGTTCCAAGCCAGGCTTATATCACAACGTATTGGTGCTAGATTTTAAAAGCCTTTACCCTTCGATCATTCGCACCTTTAAAGTGGACCCGCTCGGATTGGTGGAAGGCTTGGCAGAGCCAGAACAAGCCATTGAAGGCTTTCGTGGAGGAAAATTTAGCCGCAACAAACACTTTCTACCCGACATTATTGAACAGCTCTGGCAGCAACGCGATCAAGCCAAGGCCAACCACGACAAGGCGCGTTCTCAGGCGATAAAGATCTTAATGAACAGCTTTTATGGGGTATTGGGCTCCACCGGTTGTCGCTTTCACGATCCACGCCTTGCCAGTTCTATCACCATGCGCGGCCACCAGCTAATGCAACAAACAGCAGAATGGATCCGCCAACAGGGCCACGAGGTTATTTATGGTGATACCGACTCCACCTTTGTTTGGCTTAACCAACAACTTAGCGCTGACCAAGCACAACAAATAGGCCAACAGCTGGCCGCTGGTATTAATCGATATTGGCGAGAGAAGCTGGCGACTGAAATGCAACTAGAGAGTTACTTAGAAATTGAGTTTGAAACCCATTTTTCACGCTTCTTAATGCCCACTATTCGCGGCTCGGAAACCGGTAGTAAAAAGCGCTATGCCGGTTTGGATTCCCACAACAAACTGATAATTAAAGGCTTAGAAACGGTGCGCTCAGATTGGACCGAATTAGCCAAACGCTTTCAAACCGGCTTATTAGAGCGGGTCTTTAGCGACCAAAATCCACGCGCCTTTGTGCTGGAAACCATTGCTAAGTTATTAGAGGGAGAGTACGACTCACAACTGGTTTACCGTAAACGCTTACGACGCAATCTAGCCGACTACGTAAAAAATGTGCCACCGCAAGTGAAGGCCGCGCGATTGGCCGACCAGCAAAACCAAGCACTAGGTAAAACTCTGCAGTACCAGAACAAAGGCACGATTGACTACCTAATCACCTTAAATGGTCCAGAACCGCTTGCCTACCAACATAGCCACATCGATTATCAACATTATTTAGATAAACAACTGCGCCCCATTGCCGATGCCATTCTGCCTTTTGTGAATTTAGACTTCGAACAAATCAGCTCAGCCCAACTCGGATTGTTTTAAGCAAGAAAGTTAAATTTTGCTCAAGCCATGGCTATTTATATGGCGGTTTCAGCACAAAAACCCAACATAAGTCACTTTTATCAAATAAATATCCTTTTCCTATTAGAACTAGGGTAATTAATGTGGATACTAAAAATAATCAACAAACATAGTAATAATCAAATCTACTAAAAAGAAGGGCGAGAAGGGGATAATAATGGCTTTTATATCAATTGGAGCACGAATATTATTGCTGGTATTAATGCTGGGTAGCGTATTTAGCTTCTCACACACTACCCAATCATCATTAGCGCAATCTTGCTCAAGTTTAACCAGCGATAAACCTGCTTAATTAGTTACAACGGCTTTCCAACAATGGATTAGCAACAAATAACATCACCGAGCGAGCCGCGACGGTTACCGTTGCAGTGTCTAGTGGAGGAGCGGTTTTAAAGTCAAAAATATCGGCAGGTGGTTTCGCCGCTGTATCGACCAGCTTAAACCAGTGACCTTCAATTACTGGCACTTCAAATTCCAAGTCTTCCCAATAAGCGTTAAACACCATGTACATTCTATCCTTAGAATAAGGGTCGAGTAGGGTTAAAGCTATCGAATGACTGTCTTCAGACCAATCTGCTTGTCCTGGTTTCACCCCATGCCACTCAATATTGGCGTCATGAATTACATCGGACAGACTGAGGTGAATTTTTTCTTCCAATACATCGTCAAAACGACGTAACTTAATCAGTTCTCTAACAAAACGCAGCAAGTCTTGGTTTTTATCCACCAAATTCCAGTCAAACCAAGATATTTCGTTGTCTTGGCAATAGGCGTTGTTATTACCCTGTTGAGTGCGTTTCACCTCGTCACCCATGGTAATCATTGGCGTACCTAAAGATAACAGCAAAGTAGCAAAGAAATTCTTCATTTGCTGCTCACGCAATTCATTCACTTTAGGGTTTAAGGTTGGCCCTTCAACACCGTGGTTATAACTGATGTTGTGGTTATCCCCGTCACGGTTATTTTCACCGTTATCTAGATTGTGTTTGTCGTTATAGCTGACTAAATCATTCAGGGTAAAACCATCGTGGGCGGTAACTAAGTTAATAGAGCGCTGTGGCGAATGGTTATCTTTGTAATACAGATCGGGGCTGCCCAATAGGCGTGAACCAAATCTGCCAGTAACGCCATTGTCACCGCGGAAGAAAGAGCGTACATCATCACGGAATTTACCATTCCATTCATTCCAGCGGTCACCCACAAAATCGCCAACCTGGTAAAGACCAGCGGCATCCCAAGCCTCGGCTATGATTTTAGTACCCGCCAAAGCAGGATCGGAATCGATGGACCAAAGCAATGGTGGATCTTTCATAACATTGCCTTGCGAGTCTCGCGCCAATACCGATGCAAGATCAAAGCGGAAGCCGTCAACATGCATTTCATTAGCCCAAAAGCGCAATGAATCGCGGATCATCTTACGCATTACCGAATGATTGGCATTACAGGTATTGCCACAGCCCGAGTAATTGCTATACCAACGTTTTTCGTTTTCTAGAGTGTAGTAGGCATCGTTTTGCAGACCCTTCATGCTTAAAGTTGGGCCATCGTGTCCACCTTCAGCGGTATGATTAAATACCACATCCAGAATCACTTCTATGCCCGCTTTATGTAGCTCACGCACCATCACCCTAAACTCGTTATAGGCACCACACACGCTTTTATCGGAGCTATAGGCAGTATGCGGAGAGAAGAAGTTTACCGGACTATAACCCCAGTAATTTTGCTTACCCAGAGGAGCATCTTGAATATCAAATTGCTGCACCGGCATTAACTCAATGGCGGTAACACCAAGTTCTTTCAAGTAAGGAATTTTTTCTATCACCCCCGCGTAAGTGCCGCGTTTATGTTCTGGCACTCCCGATGAAGGATGTTTAGTGAAACCGGCCACATGCATTTCATAAATCACGGTATCTTGCAGAGAACGCTTGATAGGGCGAGTGCCTTGCCAATCAAAACCACGCAAATCCACTACCGCGCCTTTAACACATTGATCGATATTGACATGACCGTGTCGAGCCGCCACTTGACGTAGATAATTATCGGGAAAATGCGTCATCTTGGCATAAGGGTCTAACAATACCTTGCTGGGATCGAAACGTAAGCCACGTTCAGGTTGCCACGGGCCATCTACCTGAAAACCGTACAAAGTACCTACTTCTAAGTCTTCGACAAAGATATGCCAATAATGATCGGTACGATTGAACTGAGAATGAAATGGAATTTGTGCGAAAGGTTTACGCGAGTTAACTTCTTTAAATAAGAGCAGCGTAACTGCTGTAGCGTTTTTTGAGAAAATACTAAAGTTGACGCCCGAACCTTGATAGGTTGCGCCAAGTGGAAAGGCGCTACCCGCTTGAGTTTTAATGGTCATATACTGTGCTGTCTTTATAAATGCTGAATGTTGAGATATGAGCCTATTACTTGGCTCTTTTCGCTACAGTCTATCAGTAATAAAGCTTGGCACAGTATATTTATTTATGCTTTAAGATTTAAAATTTAACCGAAATTGAATGGGAACGTCCGCTAACTTGGCGTTTACGTCGACAATGTTGTGCCCCTAATTGGTCTAGCTCTGTCACCTCATCAGGTAGCATCAATGATAATAATTGTTGCAGTTTATCTTGGTCAGATAATACGTTGGCAATGGTTTGGCTAGTCTTTGAACGGAACATATCATACCCCTAATATTAATACCTATTAAGGGGTATGCAGCTACAGTGCCAACCCGACAAAAAACTAATTTTTCTTTATTATTCAGCCAGTTGTTTTCTTGCTTTAATCGGATTGGCATACATGGCAAGCAATTGAGATCGGACCTCTGCACTAATATCGCCAGTTTTCGCCTCAAAATAGCGCTTGGCTTGAGCAATATCTTTATCCGTTAGGTCTTCTGGAAGCTCATTGCCCAAGGCTATCCAATTGGTTGGCATTAATTGATAGTTACCAATAATGGCTTTATCTAAGGCTTCAGCGACTTCTTTGGCATTCTCAAATGAGGCATTTAAGGGCTTCGCAAAATGTACGTGGACTCGCCCTTTTTGACCAACAATGCCACGAGAAATACTGTAAATGTCTTCGTGCTCTTGCTTTAGGTACTCTCCATGCTGATTTTGCGCCACCAATTCATTGGCCTTAGCCACATCACAGGGGTCAAACTCATAAGAAATAGACACAGGCACGATGTTGAGCTGGTTAATGTAATCAGCAAAGCTCTGTTCTTTACTTCTATTTAAAGCCAACATCGAAATCAGTGCGGCATTAGTTTGGTCTAAGCCATCCTTAGCGCGCCCCTCTCGCTGAGCAATCCAAATATGATCGCCAGTTTGCTTAAGAGTATGCTGAATATAAGCCGACAGCTCTTTTGAATTAGCCAGCTTTTCTCGTTTAGCGCTAGCCGAGCGCTTAACAATGAAGCTACGGTTAAGACGCATTAAATCCGATACCCACGGCTTAGTTAATAGGTTATCACCAATGGCGATTTGCACCGTGTCTTGACCATTAATATGCAGCAAGTAGTTCACAAACGCCGGGTCTAAAGCAATATCGCGGTGATTAGAAATAAATAAATGCGGTGTCGATAGATCGAGCGCGTCTAAACCACTAGAGCTTAATTGTGAAGTGGTGGTTTTAATCATATGCGCCATGTAGCGTTCAACTATTAGTTGAAAATCGTACACGCTATTAACCTTTCTCACCTTAAAACGAAGCACACTACGCAGTAGCATGGATAACAGCGACAAAGCCAAGCCTGACACCCGTGGATAACGAAAACGGATTAAGGTAGTGATAAATTCAGAGTCATTGATTAAACGTTGTAAGGTAGGTTTTACTTCAGAGTCTTGATAAGGGCGAATACTGTCGAACTGAGACATAACTTCTCTCGCTATTAAGGAAGCCGCAATTTACCGTTTTATTAAGTTAAAGACAATCATAATGGTTAGTTTTTGAACAAACATTGTGAAGTTTAGCTAGGCCGCTTGGTTCTTTCGCAAAGGCCTGCATCCACGTATACTGAAATTCCGTTTGCTCACGCCAAGATGCATGGAACAACAACGCCGCCAATTACTTGATGCCCCCATCACGCCACTGATCATCCGTAAAGCAAGTCCAAGCTTAGTCGGCATTTTTTCGATCATCTTTTTTAATTTGGTAGACACTTTTTTTGTTGCCATGTTAGGCACTGATGCACTGGCTGGTGTCTCGTTTACTTTCCCTATTACTTTTGCGATTACCAGTATTGCCATGGGTTTGGGGGTTGGCCTTTCTTCACACGTTGGACGCTTATTGGGGGCTCAGCAACAGCAACAAGCCGCGCGCTTAACCAGCCACAGTTTATTATTCAGCTTGTTGTTGATTATCGGCATCGCCAGCCTAGGCTATTTCAGTATTTTCCCTCTATTTAGTTACTTGGGTGCAGAGCTACCGGTCATGCCATATATCGAACAATACATGCAAATCTGGTATCTGTCGGTTCCCTTGTTGGTGATTCCCATGGTCGGCAATAGTGCAATTAGAGCCAGTGGAGACACTAAAACTCCCAGCATAGTTATGCTGGTGGCTGGCATGGTCAACGGCATTCTCGATCCGCTACTTATTTTTGGCTTAGGCCCTTTTCCTGCCATGGGTGTACAAGGCGCGGCATTAGCCACCGCCATCGCTTGGTTATTAACCTTCTTGATAGCCTTGTATATGCTTAAGTTTAAGCTTGGCTTATTACGCCTAGAGTGCTGCTCCTTAGTGCAATTATTACGCTCTTGGCAAAAACTGCTGAGCATTGCTATTCCAGCGGTGTTCTCGCAACTGCTCACGCCTATTGCTACAGCGCTCACCTTTGTTATTTTGGCTAAAGCAGGCACAGCTACGGTGGCCGCCTATGGTTTTGCCACCCGCGTTGAAGCTTTGTTATTTATAGGGGTGATGGCGATTAACTCGGTGATCCCCATGTTGGTGGGGCAAAATGTAGGCGCAGGCCAAGCACAACGCGCCCAACAAGTGGTGCATCATGGGATCCGTCTAGCCGTTATTTGGCAACTGATATTAGCTCTGGTCATGTATTTATTAGCACCACTGATCAGCCACAGCTTAAACCACGATGCCGAAGTCGCAGAACTTAGTCAGTATTACCTGCAATTGGTGCCGTTTTGTTATGGAATGATGGCTGTGCCTTTACTATTAGCACAGACGCTAAATGCCTTGGCCAAGCCTATGCATGCCATGGTAATTAATCTAGTGCGTCTATTTGGTTTTATGCTGCCCGCCATTTTCTTAGGGGCATTATCCGGAAGCAGTAAGGTAATCTTCCTCGCCATTATTATTGCGCATACCTTAGCCGGATTAGCGAGCTTAGTTTTGCTGGCCTACCTAATGAGGCAGCAGTTATGGTGGCGTCATCAACAGTAAAAAGGGCGACACCTAAGTGTCGCCCTTTTGTACGTCATCAAGCTCAGTCCTTAAACTTTAGTTGCTCCTTGCAATCCTTATGACTGTGCACACCGTCCTTAGCGTTTCCTCTTCCCATTTCCTTTGGGCTATCCTTTAGCCTTCTATGGCATAAGTGTTCTTCCTAAACACTTGCTCTCTCCATCCTGGAGGTATCCCTTTACTTCTTCCTGAAGCTGTTAGGTAATTGCTTAGCGCTGCTTGCGCTGAGTTCCTAAGCTCATCAACCTTGATAAGCTTGTTCGTCCTAAACAGTGCGTCCTATACCCCGGCATCTTGCCTAACTCATCCTGAGCATTGGCTCGTCCTTATGTAATTAACTATAACGCGACTAGCAAAACTTCCCAGAGGGACTCAACAATCAATAATTAGCCATTCTCTAAAAACAACCAACAAAAACAAATAAACGTTTGATATTTAATGGTTATATTTAAATTAATAAAAGCTGTTACTGAAATAATCGCTAACAAATAAGGGCGATCTCTCACAAGAACACTGGCAAATCAAGAAATACAAAAAAGCCAAGCAGCAAGATAAAAAGTTATAAAAACAAAACTTACTTATATAAAAAATCAAGAGGGTGGTAAAAAAGCTTACTTAACACAATAAATGCCTAATAATTTCCAGCTTCGGCTAGCGCACCTAGGCCACTGGCCATCATAACCAATGTTCACTGAGCATTAAGTGTTTGTGCTTAAAAAAGAAAAGGGTGACACCTAAGTGTCACCCTTCGAATAGTCATATCGCTCATATCCGTGAACGTTAGTTGCTCCCTGCAATCCTTTTGACTCTATACACTATTCCTTAGTGTGTCCTCTTCCCAATTCCTTTGAGCTGTCCTTTAGCCTTCTGTGGCATAAGTGTTCTTCCTAAACACTTGCTCTCTCCATCCTGGAGGTATCCCTTTACTTCTTCCTGAAGCCGCTCGGTAATCGCTTTAGCACTCCTGTGCCAACATCCTCAACTTATCTACCCTGATAAGCCTGCTCATCCTGAGCTTTGCGTCCTAATTACCCTAGCATCCTAGCTAGCAATTCTTCCTGAATCTCGCTTCGTCCTGATGAGAAATACTTTACGCTTAAACACCAAGGATCCTAGTAGATAGAAACAAAATAAAATTAGGTAACATCAAATGAAAAATCTTAAAAAGCAGTAACCCTTTGATTTTATTTGTTTAAATATTTATTCAACGAGAATTAAAACAGGTTTATCTGCTCAATAGAATGGTCGATCTCTTACAAAACGCTGGGCGAAGAAGGAAGATAAGCGTCTAGCCTATTCAATAAATTCTATACAAAATATCGTAGAAAGGCTGGATACAACATGGAATGTGCGGGTTTAAGCCAAATAAAAGCCTAGCTAATGTTGCTAGGCTTAGAAAAAGGTCGGGGCGACACTTACGTGTCGCCCCTAGTAGTCATATCGCTCAATTCCGTGAACGGGTAGTTGCTCCCTGCAATCCTTTTTGACTGTGTTACTACGTCCTGTAGTTATCCTTTTCTCAAATCCTTTGAGCTGTCCTTTAGCCTTCTATGGCATAACCGGTCTTCCATACCAGTTGCACGTCTCCTTCCTGGGAGGTGTCCTTTACTACATCCTGTAGTTATCCTTTCAGCTCCTGCTACGTTTGTCATCCTGATAAACGTCAGTGCCTCCGTGCACAAACAACTATACGGAAACTAAATTTGATAAAAAGCTGTGAAAACAAAAAAGTTTCATTATTTTTAGAGAAAAAACAGAAAAAAAACATAAATAAATGAAATATAAGAAAATATTATAAAAACAACTGCACTGGATGGTGCTTTTTACTCACAAGCTTGTAAGAGATATCTCACAAAGCATCGCGACATTTGTAGCGATCAGCGATTTTTAGACAACTTGGGCAACGATAGGTGATAACGAATTGCCACCAAACGAATCAGCAAGGCAGTAATAATACAGGCGCTACTGGCAAAACTAGCAGATGGTATTAAATACAGCGCCGCCACCCACACCAGACCACCGGCAATACAGGCTGTCGCATAGACTTCTCGTTGTAATACCAAGGGCACTTGATTAGCTAATACGTCGCGGATCATCCCTCCGCCACAAGCGGTAACTACTCCCATGACCACCGCCACGATCATTGGTGCGCCAAAAGCTAAGGCTTTTTCAGCACCAATAGCCATGAATACCGCCATACCTATGGCATCAGCCACCGGCAGTAGCCAGCGTGGCGGGCTAGGGAAATTATTCAGTAATAAAATCGAAAGCAAACTGGTAGTGACAATAAGCCAGATATAAAGGCTGTTTTCGACCCAAAATACTGGGCTGGCACCTAAGGCCATATCGCGAATAGTGCCGCCACCAATAGCGGTTACACAGGCCAGAACTAAGGCACCAAATAAGTCCATTCTACGTCGGCTGGCCACCAGCACACCAGAAATGGCAAATACGGCGGTACCAAACAAATCCAGACTATAAATAATGGTGTTAGCCAAAGTGCACTCCTCAAAAAAATAGGCGGCAATTAGACACCATCAACCAGCAATATGATAGAGGAATAAATCAAAAAAAAGCCGAAGCCTAAAGCTTCGGCTTAGTGAAAAATCAGGATGATTAATCGTAAATGGTAGGAATGGCTTGGCGCTTATGCTGAGTACGCTGATAAATACCAATCAGTTTTTGCTCAACCTCGGCAGCCACTGGTTTACCTTCCAAGAAATCATCAATTTGATCGTAACTCACACCCAAGGCCACTTCATCTGGCAGCTGTGGACGATCTTCTTCCAAATCGGCGGTGGGAGCCTTACCAATTAGCTTCTCTGGTGCACCTAAATAAGCCGCTACTTGACGAACCTGACGTTTATTCAAACCAAAAATAGGCACTAAATCACAAGCACCGTCACCATGTTTAGTATAAAAACCAGTGAGGTTTTCTGCAGAGTGGTCGGTACCTATCACTAGGCCCCCGGTTAAACCGGCAATTTCATATTGAGCAATCATTCGCATTCGAGCTTTAACATTACCTTTGGCAAAATCCACCGCAGCCTGCTCGGGTAGATTTAAACCCGCATCTTGTAGGCTTTGGCAGGCACTACTATGTAAGCCTTCGGTACCATCTTTAATATTGGTCGTTACAATATGTGAGGGTTTAATAAAACCTAAGGCCAGCTGCGCATCTTCTTCGTCTTTTTGCTCACCAAAGGGTAAACGCATGGCAATAAAGCGATAGTCATTACTATTGGTTTCACTATTCAGCTGCTCTACCGCTAACTGGGCCAAACGGCCAGTCGTAGTCGAGTCAACTCCACCACTAATGCCTAAGATTAATGTTTTCAATCCTGCTTGTTGTAAGCGTGTCTTAATAAACGCTATTCGACGTGTTACTTCAAATTCTGGATCAATTTCTGGCAAAACCTTCATTTCGGCCAAGATTGCCTGTTTCATTCTGTCCCCCCAACACAAATAATATTCCCTACAACGCAATGTACTTGAGAGACAAAAAAAAACCAAGGGACAAGCCGATTTACATATACTTAAATCTGCAACAGCGGAAATCACCAACAACTCACCAAGAGTAAAGGACCAGCAACATGTTAAGACGTACCAAAATTGTCACCACCTTAGGCCCCGCCACCGACAAAGACGATATATTAGAGCAACTCATTTTGAGTGGGGCCAATATGGTGCGACTCAACTTCTCTCACGGCAGCGCCGCCGACCATATCGCCCGTGCCGAAAAAGTTCGGCAACTAGCAGCCAAACATCGGTTACACGTAGCCATACTCGGCGATTTACAAGGCCCTAAAATTCGTGTTTCCACCTTTAAAGATGGCAAAGTCGAACTCAAAATTGGTGAACGTTTCATTCTAGACGGCGACCTAGCCAAAGGAATGGGCGATCAACAACAAGTAGGTTTGGACTACAAACACCTGCCCAACGATGTAGCGCCAGGCGATACCCTGTTGCTTGATGATGGCCGCATTCAATTAATAGTGACCGAAGTGCAGGGAAGTAAAGTCATCACCGAGGTGAGTGTAGGCGGGATTTTATCCAATAATAAGGGCATTAATAAATTGGGTGGCGGCTTATCCGCTGCGGCCTTAACCGACAAAGATAAAGCCGACATTCTCACAGCAGCAGAAATTAAAGTCGATTATTTAGCGGTCTCTTTCCCTAATAGCGGCGAAGACATGCACTACGCTCGCCGCCTTACTCAACAGGCTGGCCTCGCTACCAAACTGGTTGCCAAAGTAGAACGTGCCGAAACGGTTTCCAGCGAAGCTGCAATGATAGACATAATTGAAGCCTCCGATGCCGTAATGGTGGCTCGCGGAGATTTAGGGGTGGAAATTGGCGACGCTGAGCTGGTGGGCGTACAAAAAACCCTGATTAGGCTCACCCGCAAACATAACCGTGCGGTAATTACCGCCACCCAAATGATGGAATCGATGATTAGCGCACCCATGCCAACTCGCGCCGAAGTGATGGATGTGGCCAACGCAGTATTAGATGGCACCGATGCGGTGATGCTATCGGGTGAGACCGCCGCTGGCCAATATCCGGTAGAAACCGTAAAAGCCATGGCCAGCGTCTGTTTAGGTGCCGAGAAGCAACGTAGTATTAATGTCTCGAAATACCGAATTGATGAAACCTTTGAAAGTATTTCGGAAACGGTCGCCATGAGCACCATGTTTGCCGCCAACCACATGCGCGGAATGAAGGCGATAATAGCCTTAACAGAATCAGGCAGTACTCCTTTATTGATGTCGCGTTTAAGTAGTGGCTTGCCGATTTTCTCCTTATCTCGTCATGCCAGTACCCTGAGTCGCTGCGCCCTATATCGTGGTGTCTATCCGATCCATTTTGAAGAAGGTGGCGACAACATCATTCAAGTGTCGCAAAGCGCCATCGACCTATTAAAACAACAGGGTTATTTGAGTAAAGGGGATTTGGTGATTCTGACTCATGGCGATGTGTTTGATCAGACCGGTCACACCAATACCAGCAAAATCTTAAAGGTAAACTAATACTGCTTCAGGCAAGCAACAGCTTGCCTGAATTAACGCAACAGGTGGGGGGCGCGAGCGCCTTCTACTGGGCGGTTTACCGACAACTTTCGACCTTTTTTCATGCCGGTTTGAAAGTCCGGAGTTAGTTGTCCCATCGAAGCCTTAATTTTAGCCTTAAAGGTTTCTCTATCGAGCTTTTCAAACATTTCATCTAAATAGTCATCCATGTGCTCGTTTCGCCCATTAGTGGTTAAATCTGGCAATTTTTCTAAAGCGCCTTCTAACCAACCAGCGGTAAAGGAAGATACTCGACGAGCGACGGTAACGTTATCGGTGCCTGAACCGGCAAAGCTATTTCTAAAAGAGCCCACTTGCTGGTTCATTTCACGGTAAATAATGTCAAAAGCAAAGGCGGCAAACACCGCGCGCTCGGCTAAACCAACAAACTCAACCCGCTTTAAGCCTTTGTGATTAACCAGTACCGCTTCCACACCAAAACGACCGTTAATACCACGAATAATACGTAAGATATTTTCATTAACATTGGCTGGTAATAGCGTTTGACTAGAGGTTTTACCCATTTGGATAAGCTCAATATCTGCTTGCTCCAAACCATGCTTTAGCATCAAACGATGAGCCATGCGAATAGCTTGGGCGGCCTCATGTACATTTGAGGAGTTACCCAATTCTAAACACTTAGCTATTTTTTCTAAGGCACGTTGACGACTCACTACTACACCAAGCTCTGCTCAAAAATGAAGCGCTATTTTACTTATTTTAGGCAAATTTTCCAGCTATTACTCAAGTCAGCAAACGAGCAAGCGACGACCAATAAGCCGCCGCTTCCAAGTAGCAAAGCACCAACTACTTAGCCATTTGTGAGGCTTCCGGCGTAACAGGATAAAAGTGCACATCGCGCTGTGGGAAAGGAATCGAAATACCGTCTTTATCGAAGCGCATTTTCACTTCTCGGGTAATATCCCAGTAAACATCCCAGTAATCATCGGTTTTAACCCAAGGCCGCACGATGAAATCCACTGATGATTCATTTAGTACATGTAACTTCACGATGGACTCAGGTTTAGATAATACTTTGGGATGCTTATCTAATAACTCTTGTAACACCGCCTCGGTTTTTTCAATATCGTCGGAATAGCTCACCCCGAACACTAAATCCACCCGACGAATTCTTTGCGCGGTCACGTTTTTAATCACATCGCCCCAAATTTTACTATTAGGGATCACCAACGTTTGGTTATCGAAGGTAAGAATGGTGGTTGAAACAAGGTTCATACTTTTAACCTTACCAAACACCCCACCAGCTACTTCAACTATGTCTCCCACATCATAGGGGCGATAAACCAAGATCATCATACCTGCGGCGAAGTTACCCAAGGTATCTTGTAGAGCAAAACCGATGATGAAACCAGCCACACCCAAACCAGCAAGGATAGGTGCCAGTGAGATCCCCAGCTGAGCGAGGGCAACCAGTAGACCCACGATGATAACCACGCGTGCAACCGAGGAAATAATCATTTCCTTCATTAACGAAGAGAGATTTAACTTAGAAGAATCTAAACTCTTGGTCATTACCTTACGAACCAAACGCGACAGCGAACGGAACACGTAGTAAATACCCACCAATAGCACCAATTTAAATATCCACTCTCCACCATTGTTAATGAAATACTCAGTCATACGGGATGCCCAACGCTGAATAATGCCCCCTAACACATCCACGTCTAGCACGTCGGTGGTAATTTGCCCACCTAACTTGAGCAATGTTTGTTGATAAAATGCCGCATCAAAACCAAGTTTCTCAAGTAAAGTTACGGTCAGCTTAAAACTCTCGCCAGCCACTCCTAACTGTTCGGTAATGGTGGCTAATTGATCCTTCAAACTTTGGTCGCTTGGACTAATTTTAATTAGGCGAGCCAATTCTTCGCGCTTGTTGCCAACTAAACCCACCATTCCAGAGAAGACTTCTGCACGAGCATACAGACGGTCAAGCAATTGCTGCTTATCCTGTTCAACCGCAAAACCAAGGGCTTGTTGATTAATAACCTGTTGCACCATGGCCGAATAAATTAAATCTAGATTAGTTAAGTGCTCTACATACAGCTGAAAGGCTTGAATACTGTCTTGCTCTTGTTCGGCATAGGCCTTATTAAACTGTTGCTGCCTTTTGTCTAAAGCTTGAACCAAAGCCTGAGTATTTTTATTTATAATTTGCTCAATCTGATTCAGCATTGATGGGTCTTCAATGCCTTTGGCTTGTTGCGCGATGAGGTAGTGAGCTAACTGGTCAATGGTTTCAAAAGCATGCAGATGGCGCTCTAATAAGCGGTGGGAAATAGCCTGCTGCTCTACACTGGGAAGCTCATCTAAACTGGCCTGAATTTTCTCAATGCGTGCTTGCTGACGCTGATATTTATCTAAGAGTAATTGGCCCTGATTGCTAGTATTCGCTTCAACTGTTGTCGCTGAGGCCAAGGATGATAGCGATAACATAAACGCCAGCAACAGTGTGTTTATAGCTATTTTTAGTCCCTTTAACATCCCTTCCTCCGCCAATTTTGTGAGTAATTTGTTACTTTAACAAATAACAGTTTACTAGATACAACTCTAGATTTTCACTGCCTAAATACGTTAATTTAACGACATATTTTACTAACGAAGAGATCTCAACAGCGATTCACTGAAGTGGGTAAAATAGAATCAATAACTAAGGACAGTTTATGAAAGGTAAGTACTGGCTTAGCCTTACGCTAATCCTCAGCTTAAGTAGCTCATTTTGCCAAGCGGGAGAGGGGCAGATAAGGTTAGGCGGGTTTTGGTCTCATACCGACTCTTCAATCAAAACCAAGGGACTTAATAATAGGGATTTCACCTTAGATTTCGAAGACACGCTGAAACTCGAAGAAAATCAATACCTGCCTTTTTTTGAGATAGGCTACAAGTTTAAAGACCGACATTATGTTTATGCCGACTGGCGCAGTTTGCATCGTGAAGCCAGCATTATCTCCAATTACTCCTATACTTTGCCGAATAATCCAGACAAAGGTATTACCGCTGGCGCTAGAGTCAACTCTCGATTAAATATCGATATTCTGCGCACTGGCTATGCTTATTCGTTTTATCAAACAGCAAATACAGAGCTAGGCGCGTCTATTGGTTTACATATTATGTTTATTGAAACTGGCTTTAGTGGCGAAATTTCAGCTTGCTTTGAAGATAACGGCAACATCAGCTGTGAAGGATTAGCTCTTGATGGTGAATTGGTCAGTGAATCCACTACCGCGCCCTTACCCGATATAGGGATATGGCTAAAACATAACTTCAACCAGCACTGGGGAATCAGCGCAGCAAGCCAATTGTTCTACCTATCTATCGAGGGCAACGATGGTTATTTAGCGGATGTGAATGCTTTTGTAAATTACAGTATCAATAACAACTGGAATGTAGAATTGGGTTACAACTACTACCTAGTGGAAGCTAATTGGAAACAGACCACGCTTAAATATCACTATCGCGGCCCCATGTTAAACCTCGCCTATACATTTTAGCGTTTTAAGGCCACGAAGCTTACTTCGTGGCCTTTAGTTAAGCTCTTATAACAAGGAAGCAATACCGTATTGCTTGCCGTAGTTTTCTACAACAAAATCAATATCTTTATCACCACGCCCAGACAAGTTAATTAAAATAGAACCGCGGGTGCCTTGCTTGGCAAGATTGATAGCATGAGCAACCGCATGGGCTGACTCAATGGCAGGAATGATACCTTCAAGGCGAGACAGCTCGAAAAAGGCAGCAATCGCTTCTTCATCACTCACCACGCCATATTTCACTCGACCCAAATCTTTAAGATAAGCGTGCTGAGGCCCCACCGACGGATAATCTAGACCACTGGCCACTGAATATACTTCCTGCGGCTCACCTTGCTCATCTTTTAACATGTAAGAATGGAAACCATGCATGGTTCCAGGTACGCCCTTACTCAGGGTAGCTGCGTGCTCCCCTGCTTGCTCTAAGCCGCGTCCAGCCGGCTCACAGCCATGCATGGCTACACTGTCATCTTCTAGAAATGCACTAAATAAGCCCATGGCATTTGAACCACCGCCAACACAAGCCACTAGGTTGTCGGGTAACTGACCGGTCATCGCTTGAAACTGCTCACGCGCCTCTATACCAATGATGGATTGGAAGTCTCGAACCATCATCGGGAAGGGGTGTGGACCCACTACCGAGCCAATGGCATATAACTGAGTGTGCGGATCAGCTAAGTAGGCTTCAAAGGCGCTATCTACGGCTTCTTTTAGGGTTTTTCGACCATGGGTAGCGGCTATCACATTGGCGCCTAAGATACGCATTCTCACCACATTGGGATGTTCTTTAGCAATATCTACTTCGCCCATGTGAATATCGCACTCTAAACCCAGCAAAGCCGCCGCCGTAGCTAAGGCCACACCATGCTGGCCTGCTCCAGTCTCAGCAATCACCTTGGTTTTACCCATTTTTTTAGCCAGTAAAACTTCACCCAAACAATGGTTAATTTTATGGGCGCCAGTGTGGTTAAGATCTTCACGCTTAAGGTAAATATCACAACCGTATTTTTCAGAAAGATGTTGCGCATGGAAAATGGGGCTAGGACGTCCCACATAATGCTGGTACAAACGAGTGAGCTCGGCAACAAAACTAGGATCCTGACGAATATCCTGGTAAGCCTGATTAATATCATCCATTACCGCTTGTAGTTCCGGTGGAATAAAGCTTCCACCGTATTCACCAAAGTAGCCTTCACTATTGGGTAGTGGATGCTCAAACTGTTTAATCATGGTTAATCCTATCCATCGTGCAAAACCTTAGTTATACCGAATAACAATAGATAATTATGTGCGCTATCTAATCCTTCAAACTATTTAGGTGATAAAAAAGCGGCTAAAGCCGCTATTTATTAGGTACTTAAGATTTTTTCACCGGACGCTGCCAAGTGCTAATACTGCGTTGCCGAGTTCGAGAAATCGCCAATACCTCCGGCTCAACATTACTGGTAATAGTAGAACCCGCGCCCACGGTGGCATTTTTCCCAACAGTAACCGGAGCCACTAACTGAGTATCACTACCAATAAAGGCACCATCCTCGATGATGGTTTGGAATTTATTCACCCCATCGTAATTACAGGTAATCGTTCCCGCACCAATGTTGACGTACTCGCCCACTGTGGTATCCCCTAAATAAGTAAGATGACCGGCTTTAGAGCCCTTACCCAAAGTGGATTTTTTCATTTCTACAAAGTTACCCACGTGGGCATCTTGTTCTAATTTAGCCCCCGGGCGTAAGCGGGCAAAAGGCCCAGCAGAGGCATCTTTGGCTAAACTAGCTTGTTCTACAATGCTATTGGCTTTAATCGTAACGTTATCGGCAATATCACAATCAATCAAAATAACGTTGGCTTCAATAGTCACATTGTTACCAAGGGTAACTTTACCTTTAATTAAGACGTTGATGTCGATAAAACAGTCGCTACCTACACTTAACTCGCCACGTAAATCGAAGCGGTTGGCATCGGCCAAACTCACCCCTTGGCGCAATAGTTCTTCGGCTTGGCCTTTTTGGTAGGCACGCTCTAAGCCATTAAGTTGTACTCGGTCATTCACTCCCTGTACTTCAACGATAGAATCCGGTTGTACCGCTGTCACTAAGTTACCTTCTTGCACTGCCATTTCGATAATGTCGGTAACATAGTATTCACCTTGAGCGTTGTCATTGGTGAGCTGAGCCAACCAGCGATTTAAATCATCACTATTAGCCACCAATACACCGGTATTCACTTCACGAATCGCTAGCTGCTCTTCGGTAGCATCTTTATGTTCAACAATCGCAGTAACACTGCCATTTTCCCGAACAATTCGTCCATAGCCAGTGGGGTCATCTTGGTTAACCGTTAACAGTGCAATGCCCTTTTCTGGTAGCGCTTCTAATAGGCGTTGAATGGTTTGCTGACTAATTAAGGGGGTATCACCATATAACATCACTACTGGTTGATTGGCGGCAAAATGCGGCGCAGCCTGCTGCATGGCATGACCGGTACCGAGTTGTTCGGCTTGTTCCACCCAGTTTAAGCTTGGGTCTTGGATTTGCTGCTGGATTAACTCGCCACCATGACCATAAATCAAATGAATCGCTTCAGGCTGTAATTTTTTCGCGGTATCTATTACGTGCTGTACCATCGGCTTATCTGCCAATTTATGCAAAACCTTAGGTAAAGCAGAACGCATTCGGGTTCCTTTACCGGCGGCCAAAATAACGACACTGAAATTCATTTGGATTCCTTATTGTGGGACTAACCATCCCGTTAACACTGATTATTCAATAATGGATTTAAGTCTAAGCGAAATGCCTTAGCTTTGGAATTAACGTTTAAATAAACGCTGGATGGGCGAGCGGGTGTAATCCCATAAATAGTCAAAAATACTCATTAATTGGGGATTACCGTAAGTCGACAAGTTCACCGCATGAAAACGGTTTTTTTGTTGTTTTAACTGCTCGATTTGCGCCAGCAAACTTTCCGGGGGAGCAGGGGCAATAAAATCCGATAGAACCAATAGGTCGGCATTTTTATATTGCTCCTTGTGCATCTGCTTAATCGCTTCGCTTAAGGCCGACGGCATATCAGTGCCACCATGAAAGCTATAAGAAAGAAAATTAAGCACTTCACGCAAGCCATCTTTTTTGGTGAGTTGGTAAGTAATTAACTCAGTGGAAAACATAATCACATAGCAATCTCGCTGTTCGGCCAAAGCAATTTGCATTAAACCGTAGGCGAGGGCCTTAGCGCATTTTTCAGGAAAGCCCTGCATCGAGCCAGAGCTATCAATGGCTAAAATAAATGGCCCTTTGTCGAGTAAGGCTTGCTCAGCAGCCTTCTTGTAAGTTTTAACCTTGCGTAATTTACGCTGCTTACCCTGCATTTGGTAATTCATTAATTGATGATCGAGCAAGTGTTTATAGAAAATCACCTCTAGCTCAGGATAGGCCAAAAATAACGTTTCGCTGGGCAGCAATTTGGCTAAGTCGTCACCCTCATGTACCCCAACAATATCATCGGTTACTTGGTCTAATTGCTCTTCAACCAATTGAGGTTCTTCTACTGGCGCATTACTACTATTAGGGTCACTTACTTGGTCGGCCATTCGCCCCAGTTTTTCAGCAATATCTTGCAAGCCCTTATGCGACTTAAGAAAAGCAGAAAATTGTTTTAATATATTGAGCTCGGTCTTAGTTAACTTGGCTGCGGCCATATCCCACAACCGCCCCATTTTATTAGGATTACCCGCCTCGGTCATCTCGGGCATGGCTTCTAAGGTCTCCACTCGCTGATAGAGATCTGCCAATAGCTGTTGCTTATGTTGCTTTACTTCATCGGCTTGAGCCTGCTTGAGCTGCTGAGCGATGCTATCAAACCATTGATTGCAGAAATAGCTTTGAAACATCGGGCTATAGCGGTGGTGGGGGTGGGCAACTAACTCACTGGCTTGAGAATAAAACTCCGAACACACACTTAACTGCAGCAGTAATTCATCGATGCCTTGAGTAAAAGCGTGACTGTCTAATTCAATGCTTTGCTGGTAGAGGGCGATTTCTTCAGCGAACTTTTGTTCAATAGTGACTTTGCTGAGCTTAGCGCGAATTTGGTTTTTCCACTTATGTAGCTGGTTATTCATGGAACTTTGAATACCGGGACTAGACTCGGCAATCATCATTAATTGCGGGCGCAACATCACTTCTCGAACGGCTTCTTCAAGCACCCCCGATTCAGCTAGCATTAAACCAAACTGAAGGCTATCTAACATGCCTAAACCTAATCAAAAAAGTCACCAATGTTACGCATTCGATAAGCTTGCTTATCGAGTAATTCGCTCACTTGTTTCACCATCTGCTCAACCTCGATTAAGCTCGCTTCTATCGCCTCTGGCAGCTGATTAGCGATGAAGTTATGGGGCAGTGCGCCGTGAAATTGTGCACGACTGCGTTTCAACTGAAACTCTGCTTGTTTAATCGTAGCCAAAACCTCGTCAATTTGCTGCTGCCAGTTGGCAAATTGCTGCGGCGGCAATGCATGCTGCTGACATAAAGCCACTGCCAGTGGTCGATTAGCGATATCTTTTATCACCAGCTGGTGATTAATATCAATTTCAAATAACAAGCGGCATAACTCGCTGCCCTGATTGATTCGGCCCAGCATCTCACAGCGGCCAGATTTAATTTTTTTAATAAATTCATTAGCATCAACATAAACCCAGCGGGTTTCGCCTTTGTCTTTTTCACTCACCGACAAATTGCTTTGTAGTACTACCAGCTTAAATAACTGGCCGCCGTGGGGATTGGCATAAGACTTAGCCACGCTAAAGTCATACTTGTATTGCTCTTTACGTAAGCCTGAATCATGCTCAAACTGCATTTTTAGCTGCTGGCATATATCATCAGCCACCGCTTGATAATGGCGCTCTGCACGCTCTGCCAGCTCTTTAAGCTGCACCTGGTCAAAGGCATGATTAAGCGCATAATCGCGAATACAGCCTCTAACAAACTCACGATCATCAAGGTTGTGCCAGAGACAATCTTGTAACAGCAATAAATCTAAGGGATTTACCTCTGAGCGGCCGTTAAAGAAGGCGCTCGCTTGCAATAAGTGAATTGATTTTTTCCAGCGCCGATCTGATACATACAAGCTTTGATAATCACTGTCGGCTTGACCTAAAGGCTGTTCATTTTCCACCAGCGTTTTAATGGTAAAGAGCTTTTCAAATACCTCATCACTCATCGTCACTAAATCAATTTGGCGTTGCCATTGCTGATATTCTTGATCGCCAATTAACAGCGCAGAAGGAATAGTCGGTAAGCTTTGGTTGCCTAAGATGAGCGCTTTAAAATTGTCTTTTTGTTGAATTCGATTAACAAACACCCGCACTAACATTCGGTCATATAAGGCCTCTAATCCGCTGTCCTCTTCAGGTAATTCATTGGATGCCGAAATCAGCAAGCGCATCGGTACGGCTAGATTTTCAGAACCATTTCTAAAGGTTCGTTCGTTCACTACCGTAAGTAGGGTATTCAGAATGGCTGGCCCTGCTTTCCATATTTCATCAAGAAAAACGATGTGGGCAGCAGGTAAATAGCCCTCGGTTAAACGAATATATTTACCGTTATCTTTTAATTCTTGAATCGATAAGGGGCCAAACACCTCTTCAGGGGTAGAAAAGCGAGTCATTAAATAGTCAAAAAAATTCTGACTTTCAAAGGCCTGAGCTAAGCGTTTGGCGATCATGCTTTTTGCTATACCGGGAGGCCCGAGTAAAAATACACTTTCACCAGCCAAGGCCGCCAATAAGCATAACTTAAAGCTCTCTTCACGCTCGTATATACCTGAAGATAAGGCTGTTAATAGCTTCTTAATACGCTCTGATAGTAAGGCCTGACTAGCCTGATTGAATGGCGAAATACTTGCCATAACCGCCCCTTTCTTATGCATAATGAAAATATAGAAGACTAAGTTCAGCCTTAAAGGCATTAGTTAGCCATAGTCTTAGTTAAGGCTGCAATAAGCTTAACTGGGTATCAGCTTTTGTTGATACCAAGGTCACTTTTTACAGACAAAAAAGGCGCTCTGTGAGCGCCTTTTGCTTATCAAACTAAACTTAACGAACATTTTTTCCGAGGATTTCAATAACACGAAGCTGTGCCATCGCTTTCGCGAGTTCAACTTGAGCTTTTGCAAAATCCACATCACTGTTGGGATTGCGAATGCGATCCTCAGCAGCTTGTTTAGCTTGTTTGGCCTTGGCTTTATCGAGTTCTTCGCCTCGAATCGCGGTATCAGCCAACACAGTTACATTTCCTGGTTGTACTTCCAAGAAACCACCCGAGATATAAATTACCTCTTCGTGACCATGCTGCTTAACCATGCGAACCATACCAGGCTTAATTGGAGTCAGTAATGGGGCGTGTCCATATAACACACCCAACTCACCCTCTTCACCGGTTACTCGTAAGTGCTCAACGCGGCCAGAGAAAATTTTCTCTTCAGCGCTCACCACATCCAAGTGAACTGTCATCGCTGCCATTTCAGCCTCCTGTTACGCCAATGGGCGAAGCTTACATATTTTTGGCGCGCTCAAGCACGTCATCAATATCGCCTGCATACAAGAACGCTTGCTCAGGAATATCATCGTAATCACCAGCCAATAGGCCTTTGAAACTACGAATGGTATCTTTAAGCGGAATCAGTTTACCAGGGTTACCGGTGAACACTTCTGCTACGTGATAATCTTGAGTTAAGAATTTCTCAATCTTACGCGCACGAGCTACGGTTTGTTTGTCTTCTTCAGACAATTCATCCATACCTAGAATCGCAATAATATCTTTCAATTCTTTATAGCGTTGTAGTACGCCCTGCACACCACGAGCCACGTCATAGTGCTCTTGACCAACAATTAGAGGATCTAACTGACGAGAGTTTGAATCCAATGGGTCAATTGCTGGGTATAAACCCATGGCTGCAATGCTACGGTTTAGCGTAACGGTTGCATCTAAGTGAGCGAAGGTAGTCGCTGGAGATGGGTCAGTTAAGTCATCCGCAGGTACATATACCGCTTGAATAGAGGTAATAGAGCCCGTCTTAGTTGAAGTAATACGCTCTTGCAGTACGCCCATTTCTTCAGCCAATGTAGGCTGATAACCTACCGCTGATGGCATACGGCCAAGTAGTGCTGATACTTCGGTACCGGCCAAGGTGTAACGGTAAATGTTGTCGATGAACAACAATACGTCTTTACCTTCATCACGGAATTTTTCCGCCATGGTCAAGCCAGTTAGGGCAACCCGTAGACGGTTTCCTGGTGGCTCGTTCATCTGACCGTAAACCATGGCTACTTTATCAAGTACCCCGGCTTCTTCCATCTCGTAGTAGAAGTCATTACCTTCACGAGTACGCTCACCAACACCAGCAAACACAGACAAACCTGAGTGAGCTTTAGCGATGTTGTTGATTAACTCCATCATGTTTACGGTTTTACCTACACCGGCACCACCGAATAGACCAATTTTACCACCCTTAGCGAATGGACAAATCAAGTCAATAACTTTTACGCCTGTTTCTAGCAATTCGCTAGTATTTGACTGCTCTTCATAAGTAGGAGCAGCACGGTGAATTTTATAACGCTCTTCCGTTTCAATTTCACCTTTGTGGTCAATAGTATGACCAAGAACGTTCATAATGCGCCCAAGGGTAGCTTCACCCACAGGAACTTTAATCGCGTCACCCGTATCAACCACTTCTAGGCCGCGGCGTAAGCCTTCTGATGCACCCATACAGATACAACGAACTACACCACCACCAATTTGCTGTTGAACTTCAAGAACTAAGTCTTCGCCTTGAACTTCTAGAGCATTGTATACCTTGGGTACACTGTCATGTGGAAATTCAACGTCCACAACAGCGCCAATTACTTGGACGATGTTACCGTTACTCATGTTGATTCCTCTAAATATATTGCTTAGTGCCTTGCCTTAAACGGCAGCAGCTCCCGCAGAAATTTCGCTCAATTCTTGAGTAATCGCAGCTTGACGTTCTTTGTTGTATACCAACTGAAGTTCGTCAATTAGACTACCCGCATTATCGGTTGCCGCTTTCATTGCAACCATTCGTGCAGCTTGTTCACAGGCAAGGTTTTCCACCACGCCCTGATAAACTTGGGATTCGATATAACGAAATAGTAATCCGTCGAGTATCTCTTCGGCACTTGGCTCGTATAAGTAATCCCAGCTGCGAGACGCAATTTCTGGATCATCTGCTTTAGGCAGCGGCAATAATTGGTCAATCTTTGGTTCTTGTACCATGGTGTTTACAAACTTGTTGTAGACAACATAAATGCGATCTAGCTTGCCTTCATCGTAGGCTTCTAACATCACTTTCACGGTACCAATAAGCTCTTCAACGGTTGGGTTATCACCTAAACCAGAGTTTTGAGCTACAACATTTCCACCGTGGTTATCGAAAAAGGCGGTTGCTTTGCTGCCAATAACAGCTAAATCTACTTCTGCCCCTTTATTTCTCCACTGTTGCATGTCGGTGACGGCTTTCTTAAACAAGTTAATGTTTAAACCACCACACAAACCACGGTCAGTAGAGACCACGATATAACCTACACGCTTGGCTTCTCGCTCAACTGCATAAGGATGCTTATACTCGAGTTTGCCTAGCGCGATATGACCAATTACTTTGCGCATCGCGACGGCATAGGGACGACTGCTTTCCATGCGATCTTGAGAACGTCGCATCTTACTTGCAGCCACCATTTGCATCGCATTGGTAATTTTTTGAGTGTTTTGAACACTGCCAATCTTACCTTTAATCTCTTTAGCGCCGGCCATATCTATTGCTCCTATTCGTCAGGTTTGATTACCAAGATTGAGTCGATTTAAAGCTTTCTAACAAGCCTTTAATTGCAGCATCAATCTCGTCGCTGTAATCGCCTTTTTCGTTAATAGTGGCTAATAGATCGGCATATTCGTTGTTAGCGTAAGCTAGCAACGCTGTTTCAAAATCAACAACTTTATCGATTTCTACGTCAGCTAAAAAACCTTTCTCAGCGGCATATAGACCCAAGGCTTGCTCAGCAACAGATAATGGGCTGAATTGCTTCTGCTTCATTAGCTCAGTTACTTTTTGGCCGTGGTCTAACTGTTTACGGGTTGCATCATCTAAGTCAGAAGCAAACTGCGAGAAGGCTGCTAGTTCACGATACTGTGCCAATGCGGTACGGATACCACCAGACAGTTTCTTAATGATCTTAGTTTGTGCTGCACCACCTACCCGAGATACCGAGATACCTGGGTCTACCGCAGGACGAGTACCAGAGTTAAATAACTGACCAGTCAAGAAGATCTGACCATCGGTAATTGAAATTACGTTGGTAGGTACGAAGGCTGATACGTCACCGGCTTGAGTTTCAATAATCGGCAATGCAGTTAATGAACCTGATTTACCTTTTACTTCACCTTTGGTGAACTCTTCTACGTATTTTTCGTTAACTTGAGACGCACGTTCTAGCAAACGAGAGTGAAGGTAGAATACGTCACCAGGGTAGGCTTCACGGCCTGGAGGACGACGTAGTAGCAATGAAATTTGGCGGTAAGCAACTGCTTGTTTAGATAAGTCATCATAAATGATAAGCGCATCTTCACCACGGTCACGGAAGTATTCACCCATAGTACAACCTGCATAAGGAGCAAGGTATTGTAGTGCGGCTGAATCTGATGCCGAAGCTGCAACAATGGTGGTGTACGCCATTGCGCCATATTCTTCAAGCTTACGTACTACGCTAGCAATGGTAGAGGCTTTTTGGCCAATTGCTACGTAAATACACTTAATGCCAGAATTTTTTTGGTTAATGATGGTATCAACAGCGATCGCAGTTTTACCGATCTGACGGTCACCAATGATCAACTCACGCTGACCACGACCAATTGGAATCATGGAGTCGATGGCTTTAATCCCTGTTTGCACAGGTTTATCTACCGATTTACGTTCCATAACACCAGGGGCAATCACTTCGATAGGCGAGAAGCCTTCGTGTTCTACTGCACCTTTACCGTCAATAGGTTCACCCAGTGTATTCAGTACCCGTCCTAGTAGGCCACGACCTACAGGTACTTCCAAAATACGACCAGAACTTTTAACTTTATCGCCTTCTGCTAAGTCAGCATAAGGGCCCATAACTACCGCACCTACAGAATCACGCTCTAGGTTTAATGCGATAGCATAACGGCTACCAGGAAGCTCAATCATTTCGCCTTGCATTACATCAGCAAGACCATTAATGCGAAGAATACCGTCACTTACAGAAACAATAGTACCTTCGTTACGAGCTTCACTGACAACTTCAAACTGCTCAATACGTTTTTTGATCAGTTCGCTTATTTCAGTGGAATTCAGTTGCATGCTCTATTCCCCAATTACGCTTGCAGTGTTTCAGAAAGTTTTGCCAATTGCCCTTTAACAGAGCTATCAATCACTAAGTCACCGGCTTGAATAATCACCCCGGCCATTAATGAGGCATCAACACTACAGTTAAGCTTCACTTTGCGTGCTAAACGCTGTTCTAAGGAAGCACTAATTTGCGCTTGCTGCGCGGCATCTAACTCGGTAGCAGAAACAACGTTAGCGGTTATTTCCTTGGCCAATTCGGCCTTATACTCCAAGAACAGTGCTAACACAGCAGGCAACGCGTTCAAACGTCCGTTTTCAGCCATTAATTTAATTAAATTAAGACCGTTTTCGTTAAGCTGTTCTGCACATACATTGGTGAATAAATTCACTAAGGTAGTGGCAGATTCCCTTCTCAGCAAAACCGCAATTTTTTCGTTTGTCGCCACTTCGGCAACAAAACTTAACATTTCGGTCCACTGTTCTAAGGCTTTTTGCTCAACAGCAAAATCAAACGCAGCTTTAGCGTAGGGACGAGCAATGGTGGTTAATTCAGCCATAAGCTCTACCTTTTACCCCTATTTCAGCTCAGCGACTAGCTTATCAACAATGTGCTTGTTGGCTTCTTTGTCGATTGAATGCTCGAGAATTTTCTCAGCGCCAGCGATGGCTAAAGCAGCAACTTGTGCACGCAACTCTTCACGAGCGCGATTCCGTTCTGCTTCAACTTCAGCATTACCTTGAGCGATGATTTTTTCACGCTCAATGTTAGCCAACTCTTTTGCTTCGTCGATAATTTGATTTTTGCGTTTGTTTGCTTGCTCAATAATAACAGCAGCTTCGGACTTAGCTTCTTTCATTTGCTCAGAGGCTTTTGCTTGAGCCAATTGAAGATCTTTTCCGGCACGTTCAGCATCAGCCAAACCATCCGCAATTTTCTTTTGACGAGCTTCTATCGCGTCGATTAGTGGAGGCCAAACGTATTTAACGCAGAACCAACAAAAAATCGCAAACGATATAGCCTGTCCTAACATGGTTGCATTGATATTCACAACGACACCTCCCTATTAGTCAAGGAATCGATGAATTTAGCCCAATAAAGCAACGAAGGGGTTAGCGAATACGAAGAATAACGCAATACCCACGGCAATCATTGAGATCGCATCTAGAAGACCGGCAATAATAAACATTTTAGTTTGTAGTGCAGGGGCTAGCTCAGGCTGACGGGCTGATGCTTCTAACAACTTACCACCAAGCAGTGCGAAACCGATAGCAGTACCAAGAGCGGCCATGCTCAGCATGATTGCAACAGCGATAATAGTAAAACCAACAACAGTTTCCATGATTTTCTCCAAATAGTATTTATTAGGTTAAAGCAGTTTTTTTATTAAACTTAATTAGTGATCTTCATGGGCTAAAGCTAGATAAACTATCGTTAGCATCATGAAAATAAACGCCTGAAGCACAATGACCAAAATATGGAAAATTGCCCATGGAACAGATAAAGCCCATTGAGCCCATAAAGGAACAAGTGCAGCAATAAGAATAAATATCAATTCACCTGCATACAGGTTACCGAACAGACGCAAAGCGAGTGAGAAAGGTTTGGCCAATAAAGTGACCGACTCCAACAAGAAGTTGAAGGGTATCATTAACCAATGATTGAAAGGATTGAGCGTAAGCTCTTTTGTGAAGCCTTTCAGTCCCTTTACTTTAATACTGTAGAAAATGATTAAACCAAACACGGCGATAGACATCCCCAGAGTTATGTTTAAATCAGTAGTAGGTACAATCTTAAAGTACTCAGCGCCCATAAGTCCGGCGACGTGGGGTACAAAGTCAACAGGGATTAAATCCATCAAGTTCATGAGGAAAACCCACACGAAAATGGTTAATCCAATTGGTGCAATGACACGGTCGGTGCGATGGAAGGCATCACGTACCGCCCCATCAACAAACTCAACCATCATTTCAACGAAACACTGAAATTTGCCAGGTACACCAGTTGTTGCTTTTTGCCCTGCCTTATAAAAAATAAATAAGAACAAAGCTCCCAAGCCAACTGAAAACAGGAGTGAATCAATGTGCCAAGTCCAGAACCCTGCATCATGACAAGCGTGATTAAATGCCAAGCCACCATCGGCCATACACATTTGCGCGTTTGTCAGGTGGTGCTGGATATAGCCTGAAACGTTACCTTCAGCAGCCATTTATCATCCTATTTTTGTTACTAAGAAAAATAGAGGCAGTCCATTGCGTTAGGGTACTGAGTATAAAACCAAGCAAGAGTGCCAAAGGCTCTACATCAAGCAAGACAAATACCAGTATAAACATGATGGCTGTTAGAGAAAGTTTAACGACCTCTCCCAGATAGAAACTTAGTACTACATATTTTCGATGCCTAGCGCCCACAAACATAAATGCCATAAGGGTAAACAGCGTATTAGGTAGTAGAAAGATAATCCCTCCGAGCAACACGGAAATGGCAATATCTCTGTCAAAAAACAAGCCACTTTTTAGTGTTAGCAGTGCGACAAACCCTGTCTGAAAAATAACAAAATACAACGCCTTAAGACGAACTTCTGTTGTTAAAGACCCAGACATTCTCGACCTCTACTAGTTTTTACATTTAACCCATTACTCAGAAAGAGTAAAAGGGCTCGCGAAAAAGCAATTTGATTATACGTCTAAAGTGCATTTTTGCAATCAGAAGCACGGCGGAAGTCACCAATTTGTAACAGCTTATATAAAGAAATAGCGCTTATTGTTAAATGTTTTGTTACAAACTGGCATTTTTGGTCATTTGAAAGTGAAAGGTGAGTAACCAAGATCAAGGAAATGTAATTAATATCAAGTTATAAACAACTAAAGCGTGTCGTCAGAATTAATGAACAGCGCCAATATTGCGTCTAACTCGTCTAAATTTGCATAGTCAATCACTAACTTACCTTGACCTTTTTTGTTTTGCTGAATCTTTACCCCAGCGCCTAAGCGTTCACTGATTTTTTGCTCTAAACGGCTAATATCAGGGTCTACTTTTGCAGGCTTTTTCGGCTCTTTTGGATTAAGTACTGATTTAACTAATTTTTCAGTATCTCGAACAGTTAATCCTTTAGCCGCAACGTTACGTGCAGTTTCAGCTTGAACATCACCACTAAGAGCCAATAAAGCGCGCGCATGACCCATTTCGATGTCGCCATGCTCTAAAAGAATTTTAACATCCTCATTAAGCCCATTCAGGCGCAGTAAATTACTCACAGTAGTACGAGATTTACCCACCGCCTCAGCCACTTGCTGATGGGTGAGCTCAAATTCGGTCATTAAACGGTCTAACGCCACCGCTTCTTCCATGGCGTTAAGGTCTTCACGTTGAATGTTTTCGATTAAGGCAATGGCCACTGCATTTTCGTCACTGACGTTTTTGATTAAACAAGGCACATCATGCAAATTAATTTGTTGAGAAGCACGCCAACGGCGCTCACCAGCGATAATTTCAAAGCTATTATCACCAATTTCACGCACCACAATAGGTTGAATAACACCTTGTGATTCAATTGAGCGTGCTAGCTCTTCCAAGGCCTCAGCCGACATATCTTTACGTGGCTGGTACTTTCCAGGATGCAACCATTCGATCGGCAATTTACGTAACTCGCCACGATTTTGCTCCACAACCTGCTGATGAGAATCGGCCCTAGTATCTTGTTCAACCTGACGTTGTCGAGCATTATTACTGGTACTGAGTAATAAATCTAAACCTTTGCCTAATCCACGTTTTCTCGCTGACATGTGCTTATCCGTATCCATTAATCAACAGCCACTGCTTGGTTTTCTTCTTCGTGTCGACGAATAATTTCGCCGGCTAAAGCCAAGTAAGCTTTAGAGCCATTAGAGGTTTTATCATAATACATGGCTGGTTTACCAAAACTAGGGGCTTCAGCTAAACGCACATTACGAGGAATCACAGTTCGGTACACTTTTTTGCCAAAGTGCTGCTTAAGTTGATCGCTAACATCGGAGGCTAAGCGATTACGTGGATCAAACATTGTGCGTAAAATACCTTCAACTTTTAGTTCTGGATTCACCACCGAAGCCAGCTTGCTAATGGTATCAACTAAGGCGGTTAAGCCTTCTAAAGCATAATATTCACACTGCATTGGCACTAACACACTATCGGCTGCGGCCATTGCATTCACGGTCAACATGTTTAACGAAGGGGGACAATCGATGAAAATGTAATCGTAATAATCTCTTACCGGAGCAAGGGCATTGCGCAGACGAACTTCCCGCGCAAAAAATTCCATTAATTTAATTTCTGCTGCTGTAACGTCGGAATTAGCCGCGATGAGATCGAAGAAACCACTGGTGTCTTTCACCGTCACTTTATCGATCGGTTCTTCATCAATCAACAATTCATAGGCTGTTTTGGGGACATCATATTTATCTACACCACTGCCCATAGTGGCATTACCCTGTGGGTCAAGGTCTATTAACAAAACTTTGCGTTTAGTGGCAGCCATGGATGCCGCTAAATTTACGCTAGTTGTCGTTTTTCCTACACCACCTTTCTGGTTAGCAACCGCTATTACTCTGCCCACAATATATTCGCCTAAGGGTTATTTTTATCAATAATAACTAGATGACGCTGACCTTCAAGCTCGGGAACCACTAAACTCTCGATACGCTCTAATTTAAGCCCTTTGGCCAGGTTTTCTAGTTCTTGCTCAGGCACTAAGCCTTTTAAGGCATAGAATTTACCATTATTTGCAGGCAGGTGATAACACCAGTTAAGCATATCTTGTAAAGAAGCAAAGGCTCTGCTTATTACGCCATCAAATAGTTGCTCAGGTTGATACTTTTCTACGCGGCTTTGCACCGCAGTAACATTGGTTAGTTTGAGTAAATGGCAAACTTGGCGAATAAAGGTAATCCGCTTACCCAAACTGTCTAACAATACAAACTGTTTATCTGGATTAATAATCGCCAACGGTAGCCCCGGTAAACCGGGTCCAGTTCCCACATCAATAAAACGCTGACCTTGTAAGTAAGGACTTACTACTAAGCTATCGAGAATGTGTTTTACCAGCATCTCCATAGGATCTCTTACCGAAGTGAGGTTATAAGCCTTGTTCCATTTATCCAGTTGCTCAACCAATGTGACTAATTGAGAAATTTGCAGCTCGGTGAGCTGCAGAGATGTTTGCGCTAATAAGCTTTGTAAACGTGATTTTAACACCCGATCATCCTAAGCCGACTTACGTGCTAAGTCGTGTTTTTTTAAGTACACCAATAGCAATGATACCGCAGCAGGGGTAATGCCTGAAATGCGTGCGGCTTTACCAATGGTTTCCGGTCTAGCGCTGGTTAACTTAGCCACTACTTCGTTAGACAAGCCACTAATTTTAGAATAATCAAGATCGATTGGCAGCAGCGTGTTCTCATGTTTTTGAGTTTTCTTGATTTCTTCCAATTGACGTTTGATATAACCGTCGTACTTAATTTGGATCTCAACTTGCTCTGCCGCTGCGGGTAAAGCTAAACCGGGCCCAAAACCTTCAATTTGCATTAATTGTTGGTAGCTAAGCTCAGGTCGACGGATCAATTCTTCTAAAGAATGCTCGCGAGTGATGGGCGTTTTTAATAAGGGATTTAATTCGCTTAATTGGGTAGATCCAGTATGAACCCAAGTCTCTTTTAAGCGCTGACGTTCTAGCTCAACCGCTTCCATTTTTTGGTTGAATAACTGCCAACGTTGCTCATCCACCAAACCTAGTTGGTGACCTTGTTCGGTTAAGCGTACATCGGCGTTGTCTTCACGCAATAATAAGCGATATTCGGCACGGCTAGTGAACATACGGTAGGGTTCTTTGGTACCTAGTGTGGCTAAATCATCAATTAATACGCCCATGTACGCTTGATCGCGACGTGGTGACCAAGCTTCTTTGCCTTGAGCATACAAGGCTGCATTAGCGCCAGCGATTAAGCCCTGAGCTCCCGCTTCTTCATAACCGGTAGTACCGTTAATTTGTCCTGCAAAGAACAAACCTTTTAAATATTTGTTTTCAAGGCTTTGTTTTAAGTCTCTAGGATCAAAGAAGTCATATTCAATGGCATAACCGGGACGGGTTATATGGGCGTTCTCTAAACCTTTCATCGAGTGCACTAAGGCGACCTGGACATCAAAAGGTAAACTGGTTGAAATCCCGTTTGGATACACTTCGTGAGTAGTTAAGCCCTCAGGTTCAATAAAGATTTGATGCGAGTTTTTGTCGGCAAAGCGAGTGACTTTATCTTCAATTGATGGGCAGTAACGAGGGCCTGTACCTTCGATCACTCCGGTAAACATCGGGCTACGATCTAAGCCACCGCGAATGATGTCATGGGTATTCTCATTGGTATGAGTGATATAACAAGGGATCTGTTGTGGATGATCACTCACTTTTCCTAAGAAAGAAAATACTGGAGTAGGTGTATCACCCGGTTGCGCTTGCATTTGGCTGAAATCAATACTGCGGGCATCAATACGTGGTGGTGTACCGGTCTTTAATCGGTCTACACGTAGTGGTAATTCACGTAACCGTTGAGCCAATGCAATTGACGGTGGATCGCCGGCACGTCCTCCAGAATGATGGTTTAAACCTATGTGGATCATTCCACCTAAAAACGTGCCTACGGTAAGCACTACGCTACGCGCACGTAGTTGTAAGCCCATTTGAGTAACCACACCAACCACTTGATCATTTTCAACGATCAGGTCATCACAGGCTTGTTGAAAGATAGTTAAGTTTTGTTGGTTTTCTAAACGGGTTCGAATTGCTGCACGGTATAATACGCGATCGGCTTGAGCACGGGTTGCACGTACTGCAGGGCCTTTAGAAGAATTAAGAGTTCTAAATTGGATCCCTGCTAAGTCGGCCGCTTGGGCCATTAAACCACCTAAAGCGTCAATTTCTTTAACTAAATGACCCTTACCAATACCACCAATAGCAGGGTTACAAGACATTTGTCCCAATGTTTCTATGTTATGCGTAAGCAGCAAGGTATTTTGACCCATGCGCGCTGCAGCTGCAGCTGCTTCTGTCCCTGCATGACCACCACCGATCACTATTACGTCATATTGTTGTTTATAGAACATTTGCAAATACCTCAAACCAGCTAGATCCCAAAAGGGTGCGACATTTTACTGGTTAAAATGGCATAAGGGAATGCTTAGATCAGAATAAGATCTAGGGTAGATCTCTTATAAATATATATAAGATCTTTTTTTAAAGATCTTTTATTAGATCTACTATTAGTAACTCGATGATCTGTAGATAAGTCGTTTTTTAACTTAATGATCATTCACTTAAAGTGGATCAGATCATGTTAACGAAGGGCGATCTAAACGGGGGAAAAGCTGGGATCTAAATTGCTAGTTATCCACAAGCTAAGCCGGGTATGTTTTTATCCATAGGAATAACTATGGTTAATTAATAGCTATTCCTTATGGTTATCCACAGTGTTTAAGTTTAATTTAGTTCGTTTTTCCAGCTTTCTAGCCATGCCACAGCGGGTTCTTCAGGCACAGGTTCAAGATCAACATCAATTTCTAAGCGTGGTTTTAGCCGAGTTGCGGCTAAGCTTTCCAATAATCGGTCAAGCTCTTTTCCTGCGCCACAGAAGGTATCGTAACTGCTACTGCCAATGGCAATAACCGTATAACTTATTGCCGAAAGATCGGGTTGTTGCTGCAACAAATACTGGTAAAAGGGCTGTAAATTGTCTGGTACATCTCCAGCGCCATGAGTTGAGCTGCAAATTAACCAAAGTGCTTGCTGATTGAGTTCTGAGAATTCAGCATCGAGATGAATTTTCACCTGATGCTGTTCTTTTAATAGGGCTTCTAGTTCATCGGCAACATATTCTGCAGAACCAAGGGTAGAGCCCACTATTATTTCTATATCCACAAACGATCCTGTTGGTTGTTAAAAGCCTGTTTATTGTAACGTGATCTTGGGGGATATAACTAGTTGCGTATTAGTTGTGGGTGAACTGTTGATAGTTTCACGTGAAACTTAGCTGAATTTGCTATTGGGGTAATAAATAAAGCAATGATCCAATATTTGGCTGTGAGTAAGATCTATTCACAATTTAAACATAAACCATCCTGTTGCTGATTAAAGTCTGTATTGCTTCGTCTTACAGAACGCTTCTGTGTTGGGCGCTTTGTCCATTGTTTTGATAAACCAAGATTAGACAGATCTTCGACAGCTGAACTCTTGCTCATCACTTTTGTACTTGTTCAAGCTGTTGTTGATAGATATAGAGCAGGCTGGGACTACTAAGCAGCTGGTTACGCTTACAAACCATAGAAGTGTTTTGTGTGCAAACTCATCACGCTGACTTTTACAGTAAGGCAAGAAACTGTGTGGATAGCGTATTTACTCGCTTTAAAAGACGCTAATAGAGAGACCGTAACCTTAAAACTAAACAGTTAGAAATGGGATTAATCCATACCTATTTAGCTTGTTATTAGCTCTATTCTTGAATGTATTCAGAAAATGTGGATAGCGGCGCTTATGACTTAGCTTATGCTGAAAGATGCTAGCCTGATTAAACTGGGCCTTAGCATGAAGTGTTAATGAAAAAGAGCGCCAATTGGCGCTCTTTTGCTAGTTAACTAATGCTGCTTAACTGAGTTTAATGATAGTTAAGAGAACTCGCCTTACCTCTAAATACCCAGTAAGAAAAAGCGGTATAAGCCAAAATAACCGGTACTACCACCAGCGCACCGATTAATATCACAGTGAGAGATTCAGGCGCGGAGGCCGCTTGCCAAATGGTCATTTGTCCGGGAACCACATCAGGAAAGAAGCTAAAAGCCAAGGCGCTAAAACATAGAACAAAAATAGCTACAACCAATAAAAATGGTAGCCAACAGTGGCGATCATTTGTTTTGGGTAAACGTTTCAGCAGCAGATCGTTAAACAAAAAGGCGGCAAAACACAAAGCTGGTATCAGCAATACAAACATCACTAGCGGAAAATCAAACCAGCGATCAAATACCCCAGGGTTGACTAATGGGTTAACGATACACACCGCTAATACTCCGATAAAACAGAGTCTCCCGCTGAGTTTTGCCCAAGTCACTGCTCGTTTTTGCAGCTCACCTTCTGTTTTCATGATCAACCAAGCCGCGCCAATATAGCTATAGGCAAGGGTCACTCCTAAACCACTTAACAAAGCAAACAAATGAGCGCTGAGGCTGCCCTCAAAACCCATTACATATAGGCCTAACATGTAGCCTTGTGCCAAGGTGGTAAGCAGGGAGCCTGCTTTAAAGGTTCTATCCCAAGCAAGTTTATGATCAACCGCCGCTTTGGCTCGAAAGTCAAAGGCCACGCCACGCATAATAAGTCCGATCAGCATAATAGCTACCGGTATATATAGGTGAAAGAGCACCACGCTATGGGCAGCAGGAAAGGCGATTAACATAATGCCTACTGCCAATACTAACCAAGTTTCGTTGGCATCCCAGAATGGCCCAATTGAGGCAATCATCGTGTCGCGTTGAGCTTCGTCGGCTTCAGCCATGGGCAGCAAAATACCCACCCCTAAGTCATAACCATCGAGAATGGCGTAAACCAGAACGGAAAGTCCCATTAAGCCGATAAAAATAATTGCCAACCAGTAAGCATCGCTCATCTTTAGTGACTCCCCTCGTGAGTGGTTTGTGGATTAGAAACATGGCTTAGGTTGCCATCGGCCTGTGGTTCTAGGGTTTCAAATTCTTCTACTTTAATCGCCTTACGCGCCATTAAAAATACCGTGCGAATATAGGCATAAAGTAAAAAGGCGTACACGATAAGATAAAGGGTTAATGAGAAACCCACTTTAGATGGGGGCAAGCTAGTTACCGCATCTTGGGTTTTTAATATGCCGGTGACTAACCAAGGTTGACGGCCAATTTCAGTCACATACCAACCCGCTAGCGTGGCTAGCCAACCAGAGAAGGTAGTGGCCACAAATACTTTCAGTAACCAGGCTGGTAGAGCCTTACGGCGGTAAAAGTGGTAACAAGCAAACCAACTTAGTCCAAGCATCAATAAGCCTAAACCCACCATTACTCGGAAACTCCAAAATACTGGGGCTACTGGTGGGTGCTCGCCTTCAAACTCATTTAAGCCTTTTAGTTCACCATCCAGCTTATGAGTAAGAATCAAACTGGCAAGATTAGGTATGCCTATTTCATAGTGATTGGTTTTATTTTGCTGATCGGGCAGCGCAAATAATAATAATGGAGCGCCTCGCTCGGTGTGCCAGATCCCTTCAATGGCAGCAATTTTTGCCGGTTGATGTTCGAGAGTATTTAAACCATGAAAATCACCTACCAAGGCTTGAGTGGGGGCCAAAATAGCGGCCACAATTAACGCTACTTTTAAGCTTAAACGCGGCGCTTTTTTAGTATCGCCTTTTAGTATGCGGTAGGCTGAGATCCCGGCAATGAAGAACGATGCCGTTAAGCCCGAGGCTAATAACATATGGGTTAAGCGATAAGGAAAAGAAGGGTTAAATACAATGGCAAACCAGTCGGTTGGGTAGGCTACACCATCACGCATTTCAAAGCCGGCCGGAGTTTGCATCCAAGAATCCAGCGCCAGGATCCAAAACGCCGATAAGCTGGTGCCGATAGCCACCAAAATGGTCGCAAAAGTATGCACCTTGTTGGGCACACGTTTTATACCAAATAGCATAATGCCAAGGAAAGTGGCTTCTAAGAAAAAGGCGGTAAGCACTTCATAGCCTAGCAATGGCCCGGCGATATTACCCACCGTTTCCATAAAGCCTGGCCAGTTAGTACCAAACTGAAAAGACATAGTAATGCCACTGACTACACCTAAGGCAAAAGAAAGGGCAAATACTTTTACCCAAAAGCGATAGGCGCGCATCCAAACTGGATTGCCAGTCATATCATGGCGGATTTTAAAGAAAACCAAGAACCAGCACATGGCAATGGTGATGGTTGGAAACAGAATGTGGAAGCTGATATTCGCAGCAAACTGTATCCTTGAAAGGATTAAGGCATCAAGCATGATTAACTCTCATTAAGGTGAAT
>NZ_JBNKPP010000282.1:0-5874 GCF_050295395.1 Agarivorans sp. | reverse complement strand
AAAGCGATAGCGGAAATATAATTCAAACGTTTCATCTTTAGCTCTCTTTATTAAAGTCACCACGTATTGTGGAATACGTGGCGACCAGATCAGTGCTTATTCACAAGTCCAAGCAACGGCACCCTCAGGAGCAACGGCACTATCACTAATTACCACTTTGCCTATTTCATAGGTTACTTGCTCATCTTGCTTGATAACAAAACGTAGCGGCTGGTGTACTTTGGTGATGTCAAATGCGCCAGTTTCATCCTGCACAGAAAAACAGCTCATAGGAACGGCCACGGTTTGCCAGCCATCGGCTTCTAAATCAGCCAATTGATTTTGGCTAAAATAAAATGCTTTGCGGTTTTTGTAGTCATCAGTACCGGTATTGGTTTGTAACTGGATCTGGTGGTCTCCGGTTTCACTGGCTGCAGCAACAACTACCGAAAGGTCAATAAGCATAGTACCAGCTTGGTAGTCTGTTAAATCCAAGGGGCTAGCATCGTTACCAATGATGAAGTTAACCTCTGCCGCGCCACCGGTACCAGAGTTAAACGTTTCCACCTTCCAAGCATAATCACCATCATGCGTACTAGGTGTCACTTTTATAGAATTGGCTTTTTCGTAAGTCGCGTCTTTAGCTAAGTCTGTGTGTGCATAACCTTCCGTATTAGACCCAACAATAAGACTAAAACCTTCTGCCGGAACACCATCGTTAATAATAGTTAGTGCATTACCTTCTGCTGGTGGGGGTGTTACTGGGTCTGGTTCAACCGGCAAAGAAGTATCATGACATGCCACTAAAAAAAGTGAACCCGCTAATACTGTTGTGGCAAATACCATTTTATTATTCATTTCCATATCCATCTCCATTTGTTTAATTAAGGCCAATAGCGCTTACACTGAAAAGCCATAGGCCTATTCTAGCTCTGAGTAATAAATAGGAAATAGACAAGCCGCCGCTAGAAAGCCTTTTCATGGAAAATCATAAAACAACATAAGCAATGTCAAAATTTCAGCACATTTCACCTGAGGAAACGCATAGCTGAACAGGCAAAGCGCTAACTATTTGATAACTAGAGCACTAAAAATTGTGAGCCAACAACAAAAAATCGCCCTATTCAAGAGTCTAAAGGTGAGAAAGCGCCGCTTTTGTTCACATTTACCGAAGTGTTAGGCATGGCTAGATGCCAAGCTAGAATGGTAAAGCTGATATATAAAAAGAATAAAATGTAGGGAATTGACTTAGGGGAACGAATAGATAGAAGCCTCAAACCACATACGGTGTATAAAAAGTTAGGCCCCAAAAACCTTATAAATAATAAGTCTTTTTAATTTTAAAAAGGCTTAAAACTGACTCATCCAAGCTGGCAACTAATAAGAAATGGATTTTATAGTTCAAAAAACCAACAATAATTATATTGTCGGCTTTTATATATTATTAAAAAGACCCCTGTTAGTAATGAATAAACCGAGTGTCTAAGGTAAGTGAAAAAGAGTTTAATCTTTTTGATTAATCTTCAATTCCAACTCTGCCACCTTGGCTTCCAATTCGCTGAGTTTTTGGCGGGTACGCAGCAATACTTGAGTTTGTACCTCAAAGTCTTCTCGGTTAACCACATCGAGTTGGCTCAGCTTGGCCTGCACCACTTGCTTGACCTTGCGCTCAAACTCATCGCCCACATTTTTTAAGCTAGGAGGAACCAGCTCACTCACTTGTTTGGCTATTTCTTCGATCTTGCTCGGATTAATCATTCAAATCTCCTTAATTTGGTCTCATTCTATAGAAGCTTAATAGTTGGCTCAAGCTCAGCCCTTCGGCTTAATCACGCTTGGCCAGTGCCCCTTCCAGCATGAACATCCGTTGCAGCTCGCCACGCTGGCGCAAACCAAGCAAGGCCTGTTTAAGACGTTCGGCCTGTTGCTGTTGCGAAGACTGCTTAGACCAATATAAATGCCCATAACGTGTAGCAAGGTGGTATACCGGCGTGACCTGATTGGCGTGAATATGCAAGGCTTGCAAACCGTAATAAATTGAATAGTTGGTCGCCACCAATACCTCGATTCGATTTAAAACTAACATTTTAAGTGCTTGCTCAATGTGATTAAAACTGACCCGCTCGATGTTAGGGTTGTCGTCTATCTCCGGCCCATAAGCAGCGCCGCGCATTACCCCGACTCGCTTACCGTGCAATTGTTTTACACTGGAAATAGGCGCTTCACCCGCATTGGCCAAAGCCAACACTTTAACGGTAACAACTCGCCCCAAATCAACGGCAATGGCTTCTGACTCAGGGCTGGCAAACATGATTGCAAAGTCACTTTCACCACTGGCGATTTCTTTAATCACACGCGGGTAAGGAAGCATTTGATTGCTCATGGCTATGCCAGCTTCTTCACTTAACGCTCTGGCAAAGCGCAGCAGTAAACCTTGTTCTACCAGTTCGGGCTCAAGATAACCCCAGGGTTTAATGATGGAGGTAGCAAATTTTGCTGGAGCGAGGGGCTCAGCCGATAGGCCAACGCTAAACAGCGCCAGTAACAGCGCTAACCGTCTCCCATTTAACCAGCAACCAACATCAATGACTAAGCGTAACAAATTGAGCCCCAAGAACCGTCGCTAGCACCTTGGCGCTTAGCTGCAAAGACAAGCCGCGCTTACCGGCACTGACCACTATTTCCGTTAAGTTGTCGGCACTGCTATCAACAAAAGTGGCCAGCCGCTTTTTTTGTCCAAAAGGGCTAATCCCACCTTTTACATAACCGGTAGTGCGCTCGGCAACCGGCACTTCTGCCATACGCATCTTTTTAATTTTAGCCGCCTTGGCTAGGGCTTTAAGGTCGAGTTGGCCAGTAACCGGTACTACCGCCACCACCATGGTTTTAGGATTGTGCTCATCACAGGCAACTAGGGTCTTAAACACCTGCTCGGCGGGCAGGCCTAGTTTTTCAGCACTATCCAAGCCAAAATTGCCCTGCTGAGGATCACTTTTATATTCTAAAAGCTGAAAGACTTGTTTGGCTTTTTTAAGCTGCTGTACTGCTGGCGTCATGTCTCCCCCTTTTTAATCTGTTAATTATTGGCCGCTATTTGCCAAAACCGTTGCATTAACGGCTCGTGTAAACGGCGTGACAACATACAAATGCCCATGTCGAAGGGCTCTAAGTCTACTCCCACAGGAATACTTTGTATGCGCTCGCGCACCGGGCTATTGTCTACCACCACTTGTGGCGCTATGCCCACACCGCCACCTAAAGCCACCATGCTTACTATGGCCTCGTGTCCCGCCACTTTAGCATAGACATCGGGGCGAATACCCATTTGCTTAAACCAGTGGTCGATGCGCGCCCGCGCCGGACCATGCTCGGGCAAAATAATCGGTATTTGCTCCCACGGAATAGGATCCTGCACCAAAAGTTTACGCACATTGCACGCAATAGTAGGGCCAATAATCGATAAAGGCACCTTACCGATACTGGCAAAGGCAATGTTTAAGGGCAAGTGTTCAGGGCGAGCCGCCAAAGCGATGTCGACCTCGCCATTGGCGACCTTATCTACCGCTAGCGCTACATCGCCAGTTTCCAACATAATGTCGGCCTTAGGGCAGGATAGACGGTATTTATCTAAAATATCGGGAAGGTGGCTGTAACTCGCCGTCACCGAACAATAAATGGTGAGCTCGCCGGCTAACTCGGTAGAGTGCAAAGACAAATCCATTTGCAACTGACGCCATTGCTCTAACCATTGCTCGGCAAAACTACGAAAACGCAGCCCTGCATGAGTGAGTTGTACACTGCGTTTGTCGCGAATAAACAAACTACTGCCTAGCTCATCTTCCAAACGTTGAATCACTCGGCTCAAGGTAGAGGCACTAACATGCATGGCACGACTGGTTTTGGCAAAATGCAGGCTATGGCTTAGGTGTAAAAACAATTCGACACTTCTTACATCCACGGGTTTTCCTTCTTTTGCCAAACAGCTTGTATTTCATTTTATGCAATACAATATCCCAAAATCATCATTTTACGCAATTCAGTTTTAGGTTTATATTGAGCCCATCACGAGACAGCAATAAGAAACGCATCCAAAGAGGTGCCTTGGGATCTCGTAAACACAACGAACCAACCATCATCATTAATTAACGCTATTTTTACGGAGTCAAACATGGCTAATTATTTCAACACCCTAAGCCTACGCGAGAAGCTAGAGCAATTAGGTAAATGTCGTTTTATGGATCGCAGCGAATTTGCTGATGGTTGTAACTTTATTAAAGATTGGAACATCGTTGTGGTGGGCTGTGGCGCTCAAGGTCTAAACCAAGGCCTAAACATGCGTGACTCTGGCCTAAACATTTCTTACGCTTTACGTGAAGCCGCCATCAAAGAAAAACGCGCGTCTTTCGTTCAAGCTACCGACAACGGTTTTAAAGTTGGCACTTACGAAGAACTAATTCCTCAAGCCGACATGGTACTTAACCTGACTCCAGACAAACAACACAGCAACGTTGTTGAAACGGTAATGCCACTAATGAAAGAAGGCGCTACTCTCGCCTACTCTCATGGCTTCAACATTGTTGAAGAAGGCATGCAAGTACGTAAAGACATCACCGTTGTGATGGTGGCGCCTAAGTGTCCAGGTACTGAAGTACGTGAAGAATACAAACGTGGTTTTGGTGTACCAACCCTAATCGCGGTTCACCCAGAAAACGACCCTCAAGGTAACGGCCTAGCGATTGCTAAAGCCTACGCTTCTGCCACCGGCGGTGACCGTGCTGGCGTACTAGAGTCTTCTTTTGTTGCCGAAGTTAAATCTGACCTAATGGGCGAGCAAACCATTCTTTGTGGTGTGCTACAAACAGGTGCTATTTTGGCCTACGACAAAATGGTTGCTGAAGGTTTAGACGCTGGCTACGCTGCTAAACTAATTCAATTTGGTTGGGAAACTGTAACCGAAGCGCTTAAGCACGGTGGTATTACCAACATGGTAGACCGTCTATCTAACCCTGCTAAGATCAAATGTTTTGACCTAGCCGACGAGCTAAAAGACCTAATGCGTCCACTGTTTGAAAAGCACATGGACGACATCATCGAAGGCGAATTCTCTTCTACCATGATGAAAGACTGGGCTAACGACGACGTTAACCTACTTAAATGGCGTGAAGAAACCGGCCAAAGCGGCTTTGAAAACGCTCCGGTATCAGACGTAGAAATCACCGAACAAGAATTCTTCGACAAAGGCATTCTATTGGTTGCCCTAGTGAAAGCCGGCGTTGAGCTAGCCTTCGAAACCATGGTTGCTGCTGGCATCATCGAAGAAAGTGCTTACTACGAGTCTCTACACGAAACTCCGCTAATTGCTAACACCATTGCTCGTAAGCGTTTATACGAAATGAACGTAGTAATCTCTGATACTGCAGAATACGGTTGTTACCTATTCTCTCACGCTGCTGTGCCACTATTGCGCGACACCGTGAACAACATCAGCCTAGAGTACATTGGTAAAGGTTTTGAAGAGCAAAGCAACGGCGTTGATAACGCTCGCCTTATCGAAGTAAACGAAGCGCTACGCAGCCACCCTGTAGAAATCGTAGGTAAGAAACTACGTGGCTACATGAAAGACATGAAGAAAATCGCCGTAGGTGGTTAAGCTTCTCGCTGTTAGCTAATGACGATTAGCTAAGGCTAGAAATACCAAGCCCCGAGCCAAGCTCGGGGCTTTTTGTTTTTAATGCTCCGCATTGGATCAAAAGCTATTTCTTTCGCCTTCGGCGACGTCATTTTTCTTTTGCGAGAAAAGAAAAACGAAGCAAAAAGAAAGCTCGCCCTGCATTATCTTCTTCCTCCGTTGCTCGTATCCAAGTGCGTCGAAAACTAAAAGGTGTTTATCACTTT
>NZ_JBNKPP010000281.1:0-12073 GCF_050295395.1 Agarivorans sp. | reverse complement strand
TTTATATGCGAGCGCGCTTGCTGTGAAAAAATTTCATGCCAATGGTTAATTATATTGGCGAAAATCGAAAATCAAGCGTATAACTCTACGCAATAATGATGAGGTTGCGATGTTAACAGTTTGTATCTTTGTGGTCGAGCGCTTAATTATTCACCCAATAAGCCAAAGATTTAAAAAAGTTATTGACCTGTGGCAACTCTCGCGCAATATAAAAAAGAACAAATATCTATTACTTCTCTTAGTTGTCCAACTAAGCGGACCCAATGGTAAAAAAAGAACAATATGAGTAAATCTCTGGTAATCGTGGAGTCACCAGCTAAAGCAAAAACGATTAATAAATACTTGGGACGCCAGTATGTGGTGAAGTCAAGTGTGGGTCATATACGTGATTTGCCTAGCAGTGGCAGCAGTACTACTAAGAAAAAAGCCGCGCCGGTGTCAACCAAGGGCTTAAGTGCTGAAGAAAAAGCCAAGCTAAAGAAAGCAAAAGATCAAAAAGCCTTAGTCGCTAGAATGGGCGTTGATCCGGAAAAAGACTGGAAAGCTAACTACCAGATCTTACCGGGTAAGGAAAAAGTGGTTAACGAATTAAAAAGTTTAGCCGAGAATGCTGATACTATTTATCTCGCAACCGATTTGGACCGCGAAGGAGAGGCCATTGCCTGGCACTTAAAAGAAGTGATTGGTGGTGATGATAGTCGCTTTAAGCGTGTGGTTTTTAACGAAATTACTAAGACCGCGATTAAAGATGCTTTTTCTCATCCAAGTGAACTAAACATGGATCGGGTGAACGCCCAGCAGGCGAGACGCTTCCTTGACCGTGTGGTGGGTTACATGGTGTCTCCTTTGTTGTGGAAGAAAATCGCGCGCGGGCTTTCCGCTGGCCGAGTACAATCGGTGGCGGTGCGTTTGGTGGTAGAAAAAGAGCGCGAGATTAAAGCCTTTGTTCCTGAAGAGTTTTGGGATATTCATGCAGACCTTGCAACCCAACAAGGAGAAGCGCTGCGCTTAGAAGTCGCTAAACAACAAGGGCAAGCGTTTAAGCCAATTAATAAAGCACAAGCCGAACAAGCGGTGGCCAGCCTTAAAGATGCTCAATATCAAGTAACCAAGCGTGAAGATAAGCCGACCCGGTCTAAACCCAAGGCTCCTTATATCACTTCAACAATGCAGCAAGCCGCTAGCACCCGCTTAGGTTTTGGTGTAAAGCGCACCATGATGTTGGCTCAGCGCCTCTATGAGGCGGGTTATATTACCTATATGCGTACTGACTCAACAAACCTGAGTAATGACGCTGTAGAGGCGGTTAGAGGCTATATCGACGATAATTTCGGAGCTAACTACCTACCACAAAACCCACTGCGCTATTCCAGCAAAGAAGGTGCTCAGGAAGCGCACGAAGCGATCCGCCCTTCTGATGTGAATGTAACCAGCAAACAATTAGACGGTGTTGATAACGACGCGGCTAAGTTATATGACCTTATTTGGCGCCAGTTTGTGGCTTGTCAAATGACCGATGCACAATACGATGCCACCACTGTAACCGTCACTGCCGGTGATTTTGAATTACGCGCCAAAGGAAAAATTTTACGGTTCGATGGTTGGACTCGCGTTCAGCCTGTTGGTAAAGCGAATAAAGGCGAAGATGGGGTATTACCCGCTGTAGCTCAGGGGGATCCACTAGAATTAGTGGCTTTAGACCCAAAACAGCATTTCACTAAACCGCCAGCGCGCTTCAACGAAGCCTCGTTGGTTCGTGAACTGGAAAAACGCGGCATTGGTCGTCCATCTACTTATGCCTCTATTATTTCTACCATTCAAGACCGTGGTTATGTGCGTACCGAAGGGCGCCGTTTCTATGCAGAGAAAATGGGTGAAATCGTTTCGGAACGGCTTTGCGAAAGTTTCCAAGATTTAATGAACTATGATTTTACCGCTGAAATGGAAGAACGCTTGGATGAAGTGGCTGACGGCAACTTTGAGTGGAAACAGGTATTAAATCAGTTCTATAAAAACTTTAAAAAGCAGCTCACTACAGCCGATGATGATGAAAAAGGGATGCGCAGCAATACCCCAGTTATCACCAATATTGAATGTCCTGATTGTCAGCGGCCAATGGGGATCCGCACCGCGAGTACCGGGGTATTCTTAGGTTGCTCTGGTTATGCCTTACCGCCGAAAGAGCGCTGTAAATGCACCATTAACTTGATCCCCGGAGAAGAAGCGGTAGCCGCAGATGCCGAAGAGCAAGAAACCGAAGCCCTGCGAGCTAAAGAACGTTGCCCTATTTGTGGTACCGCAATGGATAGCTACCTGATTGATGAAAAGCGTAAACTGCACGTGTGCGGTAATAACCCCGATTGTGAAGGTTATATCGTAGAGCAGGGCAGCTTTAAAATTAAGGGATACGATGGTCCGATCGTAGAATGCGAAAAATGTGGCAGCGATATGCAATTGCGCACCGGACGTTTTGGTAAATACATGGCCTGTACCGGTGAAGACTGCAGTAATACTCGAAAAATTTTGAAAAACGGTGAAGTGGCGCCGCCACGTGAAGATCCGGTGCATTTGCCCGAATTACCTTGCGTAAACAGTGATGCCTATTTTGTATTACGTGATGGTGCCTCAGGACTGTTTATGGCCGCCAGTAATTTCCCGCGTTCTCGTGAAACTCGGGCGCCATTGGTGGAAGAACTAAAGCGCTTTAAAGACCGACTTCCAGAAAAGTTCTACTATTTGGCAGACGGGCCAATTGCCGATCCTGACGGAGTGAAAACGGTAATTCGTTATAGCCGTAAAACCAAAGAGCAATACATTAGCAGTGAGGTAGAAGGTAAGCCTACCGGCTGGCGAGCATATTTTAGCGATGGAAAATGGGTCGCTGAAGATAAGCGTAAAAAGCCTAAGACCAAGGATTAAAGCAAAAAAGGAAGCCGATTGGCTTCCTTTTTTATTGCGGTTTAGCTAGCGAAATTAACTATTTAATTGCAGTTGCGCCAGTTTTTTATCCATGGTTGCTTTAAGCAACTTGTACAACAGTATTGCCGCGTCAATTTCTTCTTTACGGTTGGTGAGACTCTCAATGTTCAGCCCTAAAGGGATCCCTAGAGGTAATACCGCCTCAAGGATTTGCAGCAAATTGTTGTAGCAAATAAGAATTGATTCTTTTAATGGCTTATCGGCGTTGAGGATCCGCAGACTGGTGGCTTCAGGGACCGAAATACCCAGCCACTCAATGAACTCCAATGTTTTGGCGCTGCCACAGGGAGAGAAGGTAAGAATGATCCGTTGTGGCTGTAGCTGATTTTGCTGACAAGCATGGGCGTAACGGCTCAACATATCGATAGTGGCTTGGGCGTTATACACCGCTTGGGTGACGAAGTATTGGCAACCTTGCTCGGTTTTTTGCAGTAGTCGAGTATGCTCATCACCTTTTTTTGCGTGGCGTTCGGCGATGGTGACACCGCCTAGATAGAATTCGGGCGCGTTGTCGGCTAGCGCTTGATAGGCATCGGCTAGGCTGAGTTTTATCTCTTGGTTGGCTGCTGGGCTACCCACTAACACTAAGTCACGAATGCCGTATTGATGCCAGGCTTCTTTTAGCCAGCCAACAAAATCTTCGGCATTGCGCTGAGAAACGCTTTTATAAGTGATGACCGAACGCTGACTCTTATGCATTAATAATTGCGCATACAGCCGCGGATCATGGGTTTGCATAAAGGGGAAGGGGCGCGGTTTGTCGATACGGCTGCTTTCGTCTTGAATATCGTAAACAATCAGTCCGTCGTAATCGATCTCGTCTAAACGTGATAATAGTTTATCAGCGATGTCGCTGACTTTTTCAATATCGGTATTTTGTTTAGGCGGCGTAGTGCCAATAAAATAAACCCCGTGAAACGGGTCTTTAGATATTTGTTGAAGTGTTTTGCGCATGGTTGTTTACTGTGATTTTTATTTGAGCCTATTCTGGCATAGCTGCTAGGTGAAGGTCTAACACTGTGTGGCCGACGCGGAGGAAGCCTACCATTTCTTTTTCGGTTGGAATAATACGTCGAGTTCGTCGGTTTCTTTTTCGGCTAAACTTTGCGCTTCTTTCTGACTGGCCGATTTGAGCTTTTCACTCATTTCTTGATTCATTTGCAGCATGTCTTGGAGTTTTTGCTCTAGATAGGCGTCCCGGTCTGAAATATTGTTGAGTGCTGAAATACCTTTGTTTAACAACTGCCTAGCCGTTCCCCACTGACGTAGAGCTTGAGCTTCGATGGCCCGTTTTAAGGCATTTTCAATGTTTACTTTTAACTGCATCAATTCTAAGCGGCGATCTTCAAGTACAAATACTTGGGTATTTAAACGCCCCTTGGCGTGTTCTGAGCGAACCACGGCACGTATTTTTTTTACAATTTGCAGCATTTGCAGCGCGTCTTTGTCGGTATCGGGGGCACGAAAGGCACTGTCACTGATTTCACTAGCAGTATTAATTTGACTCAGTTGTTCTTTAGTGGCTCGTAAACGGCTATGTAGCCCTTTAACGCTAGGATCAACTGTTTGAATTTGGTTAAGCGCTTCGTATATCCGTTTATGTAACAGCTCAACTAATACTTTGCTGTAAGGAAGAATAGAGGAGTGCAGCAATAGCTCTTCGGTTTCGTTAATAATAGCTTTTTGCTTAGCTACCGCTAAACGACGCTCGGCTTCTTGTTTTTGTTTAAATTGTTGAATCATGTTGTAAGCAATAACTAGAAACAACAGTGCACCAACACCAAGCAATATTAAGGTAAATACCATAATTTAACCGAAAAAATCCTTAAGTTTGTCTATTACGGAAGGTATAAACTAAAACAGCTCCCACCTAAGCAGCCACCATTTTCTAAGGTTATTTTACCTACCTTGCCTGAGTTTATATGTGCTTTAGCGATCAATTTTGCGAAAAATAAACCTAAACCACTACGATTTTTAACAAAATCAACTTGCGAAGCAACGTCTTCCTTAGCTAAGTCAATTATTTCTTGTGGAAATCCGCTTCCATCATCGAAGATTTGGATACATAAGAAGTTATCGGCCTGTTTGGCAGAAATCTTAATTTGTTTTTTCGAATAGCGAAGGGCGTTGATCACAATGTCATTTAATAGGTAATCAACCAACTGCCCGTCAAAGTACCAGGTGAGAGAGGGTTCAACGTCAACAAGGACTTTTAACCCGGTTTGTTCGATAAAGGTTTGATTTTTGTAATAGATGTCTTTAAGCAGATCTTCGAGATAGTGCTCTTCAATAGTCATCGGCATTTGGTCTTTTTCGAAACGGTATAAGGCAAGCAGTTGCATCAAACTACCATTGAGCCGTGACACTTCGTAATGCAAACGCGATAACTCTTCACTGTCTTCTCGGCCTTGCTGTTTAGAACGTTGGGCAAGGGATTCGGTGGATTGCGTTAACATACACAACGAGTTTTTCATGTCGTGAACCGCTGTCGCTAATACAGAAGAAAAATCGAGATTGTCGTTAACCGGCATAATGACCCCTTATAAACACATTGAGCAGTGTAACTGAAGCCGTGCTTTCTCGCAAAATCAATAACTTCGGCAATTTTAGTCAACTTCTTGCCTAACCAAGTCATGTTTTTGTCATGCGGGTTTGCTAGACCTTGTAGGTCAATTATAGCAACAGGGGCATGGATGCAAGACTTAAGCGATTTTCCCGAAATGCAGCAATTACAGTTCTTGCTGGATAAGTATGCAGCTAGGGTCAAGGTAAGTAGCTTAGCAGAGCCGCATTGCAGTAGGGGCCGTTTCCCTGTTCAGTTGGTCAGTTTAGGTAATCCGGCGTTGTCAAATCCGGGCATTATGTTTGTTGGGGGAATTCATGGCGTTGAACGCATCGGTAGTCAGGTGGTGTTGTCTTTTCTTTCTAGCATTCTACAGCGCTTAAGCTGGGACAAGCAGCTACAGCAGCTATTGGAGCAGTTTTACCTCGCTTTCATTCCCATTGCTAATCCTTGTGGCATGCTAATGCAGCGCCGCGCTAATGCAAATGGAGTGGATTTAATGCGCAACTCTCCGGTTGAAGCTGCTGGTGGGGCCAGCTTCTTAGTTGGCGGGCAGCGAATTAGTGCAAGCCTGCCTTGGTATCGAGGAAAACGGGGGCAAGCCATGGAAAGTGAGACTAAGGCCATCGTAACAATCGTTCAGCAGAACTTGTTGCAACGCTCCTTTAGTTTAGTACTGGATTGTCACAGTGGGTTTGGCCAGAACGATAGACTGTGGTTTCCCTATGCCCATTCGGCTAGCCAATTAATGCCCGATCTTGCAAGTATCTATCGGCTGCGAGAATTATTTTTTAGTTCTTACCCCCATCAAAATTACTTATTTGAGCCGCAAACCAAGCATTATGTTTGTCATGGTGATCTTTGGGACTATTGTTATCAACAGTCACTTAGCTACCCAGGGGTGTTTTTACCATTAACCTTGGAAATGGGGTCATGGCGTTGGCTGAAGAAAAATCCAATGCAAATGTTTAATAGTTTAGGTTTGTTTCATCCGATGAAGCCACACCGAGTACAGCGGGTACTCAGGCGTCACTTAGTGTTAATGGAGTTTCTTATGAACGCGTGTTTTTCGGCGCCATTATTGAGTAGCGACGAGCAAGCGGAGCATTACCAAGTCTTAGCTAAACAATTATGGTATCGCTAATGGCATGTGCTCTTAATCAACGACCGATAGTCTTGCTGCGTGGTTTGGTGCGGGAACAGCGACATTGGGGGGCGTTTAAGCAACTGCTTCAGCAGCGCTATCCTGCTCGACCGGTGTTAAGCTTTGATGTGCCAGGTAACGGGCAGCTTAGCCATTTACCCAGTGCGTGGCATATTGCAGAGCTAAGACAGAGCCTGCGAATCCAACTTCGCTTGTGTGACGTGGATGTGAGAAACGTCGACTTGTTAGCCATTTCTATGGGGGGGATGTTGGCTTTAGACTGGGCAAGAGCCCATCCAGAGGAAGTGCATTCGATGTTACTCATCAACCCTTCAAACGCTGCGTTTTCCCCCTTCTATCAACGACTCAATTATCAGAGTTATCTCAAGTTGTTAGGCTGCATATTTGCCAGAACTGCGGCGAGTCGAGAGCGGCGAATCATGCAGTTAAGTTCTCGCTTTGCTACGTTGCACCAAGCTGAGTTGGATGATTGGTGCAGTTGGGCTGAACAATGTCCGGTGAGCCTTAGTAATGCTTTTAAACAGTTAGTGGCGGCGGCAAGATTTAAACTGGAGCTGGCGCCATCGGTTCCGCTGTTGTTATTAGCGAGTCGTCGAGATCAATTGGTGAACGTGCGCTGTAGTCAAGTAATGGCACAAACCTGGGGGTGTGAGTTAAGGTGTCATCCTAGTGCTGGGCATGACTTGGCTCTGGACGCACCAAGTTGGACGTGCCAGCAAATCGACCAGTGGTTTGCTAGTCTTGAAGATAGCTCAAGTGAGCTTCATTCAATACAGAAGGATGGGTCATAATGAAGTGGTGGATCTACATTGTTTGCTTGCTTCCTTTATTGGGTCAGGCTAATCAAATGGCTATTGAGGTCATCGATGGTGCCTACCCAAAGCTAAGCTTGCGCTTAGAGCAGGTAGAAAATCTTAGTCTTATCGAAACTCGCTCAGCCTTTACCTTGTTGACGCAACAACCCGCGGTAAGCTTGAGCTTACCGTCAAATCAGGCCTGCGTAGCTGAGCAATTAGCGCCTTTACGCGGCAGGCTGCAAGTGGTGGAGTTGGCTTGGTCGGCGAATATTCAACAACAGCTTGAGCAGTTAACTACCCCAAGTTGGTCCGATTTGGCGCTGCAAATAGAAATTACCAGTAATAGTCAGAGCTGCAGTATGCAACGCTTGCGCTTAATGTTTCCTTCTCTTAGACATTTCAGCCAAGCTTGGGGGCGTTTGAGTGTGTCAGAAAAAGGGGCTATGGAGTCTCATGGTTTTGTGGTGATGCAGCAAGTTGCCGAAGAAGTCATATTTAAGCCGGTACAGCCCGATAATAATCGGGCACAGCAATACTGGCTTAAGTATTACCGGCAGTGATGCTCTTCATAAAACTGTCATATTAATTTATGAAGGGTATGTTTCAATAGGCTACCTTGTGATGTTGGTGCGCCAAGTTGTTTATTTCTTCTTTTACTCAAGAGCCTGCGGCAAAACTTAAAAAACTAAAACGCTATCAGTACGAGCGTTACGCAGTATTGTGCCGTTTGGCTTATCCTTCCGCCTTGCAGTATAGCCAGTTACCTTTCGACAAGTATCAATATCAGGATGTATTTGACCGTTGGGGGCGCTCTACCACGCGAGTATTATGGAAGGAAAACAAAGAAGAAGTGATAGTGGTATTTCGCGGTTCGATGAATCTGTTTGATTGGCTGGTCAATTTGGCTTGTATTCCAAGAAAGTACTGGCTCGGCCAACATTGCTATCATGTTCATTGGGGTTACTTGCAATTACTTGAACAAACCAGTTGTAGCCCAAGTCGCAGTAAACAGCGTTTCACCGTTTATCAACGTTTAGAATCTGTATTGCAGCCTCTTATTGAACAAGGTAAGCGGATAACCCTTACCGGGCACTCTTCTGGTGGGTGTATGGCGGTGTTGGCGGCAGATAGGCTGGAACATCGATTTCCGAAAAAGGTAAAAAGGGTGGTCACTTTTGGCCAGCCTGCCACAGGTTTATGGAATTTTAAGCAGCATTATAAACTGCATCGTAGAACCTACCGGATTTGCTGCGACTTAGACATTGTAACCTTTTTGCCTCCGTTGCCATTTTTGTACTGGCATGTAGGACGGATGCTTTGGCTACACGATGAAAAAGTCTATGAGAATACACCCACTTGGTATCGTCTTAGTAAGTCTTTAGTTAGCTGGCTGTTGTTGCCATTTACCTTTCATTACATGCGCAAATACATTCGCAATAAAGACTTTTTTGATGAGCACTAATTAGTAACTATTAAGATAGGATTGAGCGGCGCGCATGCCAGTTTTATCAACACTGACAATTTCGGTTCTTGGCCAGCGACCACATAACAAGGTTATTTCTTGTTCATTTTCTTTATAGTAAACATACCGTTGCCCTTTACCTAAATTACAGCAAACGGGTTGGTCATCTAAATAAGTAATACTCACGAAGCCATTATCAGAATGTACCGCAGGACACCAATCTTGGGTCGTGCCTCCATGATGATCGGGTTGCTGGGCTTTTAATATTTGCAACGCGTCAATAGTATTAGCAGGGTGGGTGGCATACCAGTTTAAGTAGTCAGAAACGCTCAGTTGTTTATCGTAAAACTTTGCCAAGGTGACCTTTTGCATTTCCAATATGGCTAAGGTAATTAGCAATAAGGCAATGATAAAAGGAAACATTATTCGATATAGCAAAGTTTGAAACATTGGTGCTGCCGTATTTTAGTCAAGTGGCGACGATTCTAACAAAAACGTGACGTATGTCTAATTATTATTCTGCTTATTTAGATCGGTTAGCGGATAGGCGCTCTGCGTTCCAGAGATTGCTCCACGGTCTGTTTGGTGCGCGCTTACTGACGTTCAAGTAAAGTTTGAACTCAATGTCTATACAAGGTCTTAGAGCATATAATCGTCGGTGCTAGCTTATGCGCAAACTGAATTTGTCAGCGTTTCAACCAGAGATAAGATAGCGATGTGGAGGGCAGCACATTGCATATATTATTTCTATTATTGGTTGGTATAAGCCTGATTTCATCTTGGTTTTACCAAGGGCTTATCAGCGCATTGCTGCAAGCCTTTTCTTTTATATTGTTGTTAGCGGTATTGGCTTATAAAGTCTATAGAAAGCGCGTTAAACCCCTGTGCAAGCAATAGCAAGAATGGAGGCCTTAGCTGCCAAGATTGGCTTAATAGAACCAGTAAATCACCAGCAGCGATAAGCTAGCAATAAACATCCAAAGTAATACACCTAATAACAGCGGCTTTATGCCGGCTGAGCGCAGGCTTTTCGCGGTTAACCCGTAGCCAATAAAAAACAAGCACACTTTAAGCAGTTGTTTCGAGCCTTCAAAAATACCGGCATACACCCAGTTAAAGTAGGGTAGGTAGTTGCTGATAATGATGGCCAGTAAGTAAAACAAAATAAAGTAAGGCAGCTTAAATTTACTTTCTTTTTCTTTAAATATTAATGCACTGATTAACGCCACTGGAATAATCCACAGTGCTCTAGCCAGTTTTACTGTGGTGGCGACACCTAATGCTTGATCACCGTAAGCCGCTGCTGCTCCCACCACCGATGAAGTATCGTGAATGGCAATCGCGGCCCAATAACCAAATTGCACTTGGCTTAAGCCAAATAAGTGACCGATAAGCGGAAAAAGAAATAAGCCACAGGCATTCAGGATGAATACGGTGGCTAGCGCTAAAGAGGTTTGCTTACTGTTGGCTCCTATGGCGGGAGAAACAGCGGCAATTGCGCTGCCACCACAAATAGCGGTGCCAGTTGAAATTAAATAGCCAGTTTTTCTTTCTATGGTTAAATATTTTCCTAATAGATAACCTAGGCTTAGGGTGATGGCAATAGAACCAACGATTAAGCCAAAGCCTTGCTGGCTATATTCAATAGCTTGATCGATGGAGATGCCAAAGCCCAGGCCAACGATGGAAAACGATAACAAGCGTTTGGTTATTTTAGCTAACTGCAGGTTTTTAGGGGAGTAGCCAAGATTAGCCAAACTAGCGCCAATTAGCAGGGCCGCTGGGCCATTAATCACTGGTGTTAGTATGAGTAAAGCGATGCCGATACAGGCCCAGTCACTTAGCTTAAAATGTTTAATTGTTGCTTGCATAGCGGCCCTCAGATTGTTAACTCATTATAAGTGTTTGAGGGCTATGAGGAACGACTAAATCAAGGCGAGAAAAATCGATGATATTTGTTTAACTTATTGTTTTTGTGTTTTTTATTTGTCTTATATCAATAATATTGATTATTTAAATTAATATTATTCAGCAAGCTGTTTGTGACTATCGATAAAGTATTTCTTCTTCTATTTGTGGGCGCATTAATTCAGTCACCCGTTTACCTTCAGCAATGGCTTCTTCGGCGCGGTGAAAGTCCATAATGCCGATATCGCCTAGCTTAGGAGAGAGTAAAATATCCGGCGGATCGCCAGCCATGCGAGTACGGGTTAAGCGTTCTTGCATAATATTAATCGAAGTCGACATCACTCCAATCATGCCCGGAGAGCGGTTGGCGATGGGTTGTTTTAAATTGGTTATCATAGAATTTAAAAAGTCTTTGCCACCGCCCAATAAACGCCAGAACGGCTGATTGGATTCGCTGCTGGCCACTTCTTCTAGTAATTGGTTTTCTGAGAGATCGATGCGGGTTTTGTCACTGTTTAAGTTAACAGCGATCACCACATCGGCTCCCATTGCCCTGCATAGTGATACAGGTACAGGATTTACCACGGCACCGTCCACCAGCCATTGATCATTTAGTCGGTAAGGTGCCATTAACCCAGGCATGGCACAGGAAGAACGAACCGCGTCGCGTATTTGTCCTTTTTGCAGCCAAATCTCTTTGCCAGACTCGAGTTCGGTGGCTACGGCAGCAAAAGGGATCGGTAATTGTTCAATACGTTCATTACCAATATAGGCTTCTGCGGCATTAAACACTTTTTCGCCGGTTAATAGCCCGCCACGATTCAGTGAAAAATCCATTAGATTAAAGACTTGCCAACTGGTTAAGCTACTGGCCCATTCGCTTAGTTTATCCAGACGTTGACAGGCATAGGCGGCACCTACTAGCGAGCCAATTGAGCAGCCCGCTACCACGTGAGGTTGGATCCCAATGTCTTTTAGCGCATTGATAACGCCAATGTGTGCCCAACCTCTGGCTGCGCCACTGCCTAGAGCGAGCCCAACGACTAGTTCGCGTTTTTTTGCCACTTTGCTTCCTGCCAAGTTGTGTTATTAGTTTGACTTAGTGTTGCTGATTAGCTGTTGGGTTTCAATGGTTTTGCCGAGTTAAGCTAGTTTTAATGGTTTAAGCCAGCGGGCTAAATTGGTTTCGCTAATCATTG
>NZ_JBNKPP010000280.1:0-4876 GCF_050295395.1 Agarivorans sp. | reverse complement strand
AGCCAAATTCTGCTCAGCCTGTGTGACCAAGATACCAGCCTTTATCTAAGCCCTGAGCTGGCTACAGTAGAAGGCGAGTTAAACTCGGTTTGGCAAAACTTGGCCTTTCATAATGGCATTAAAGCCAGCAGCGCTGAGCAGGCCGACTTTGTAGTGATAGACCAACACAGCCACATCGACCTTAGCCAGCTAAAAGCCGGAACAGAATTAAGCCCAGAGCACAGCGCCACCGTCATCGTGCAAAGCAGTAGTTTTAGCAGTGGCCCACGCTTAAGACTGAGTGGCCCCGGCATTGCGCATAGCCGCGAACTGCATCTGGGAGATCTAAGCGAAACGCTGTTGAACTACTTACTTAAACCCGCACATAGCTTCCCCTTAGGGCTGGATTTTATGTTCTGTCACCAACAATCCTTAATTGCGATCTCTCGCACCACTAGACTGGAGTTAAGTTAATGTATGTTGCAGTAAAGGGCGGTGAGAAAGCCATTGCCGCGGCTCATCACTTGCAAGCCCAGCGTCGCCGCGGCGATACCAAGCTTGCCGAACTCAGCGTGGCGCAAATTAGCCAGCAACTGAGCCTAGCGGTGGAGCGAGTGATGACCGAAGGCGGGATCTACGACCGCGAATTAGCCGCACTGGCGCTAAAACAAGCCAGTGGCGACCAAGTAGAGGCAATATTTTTATTACGCGCCTACCGCACCACCTTACCCATGTTACTAGAGGCAAAACCGCTCGCCACCGATAAAATGCGGGTACAACGGCGCATCTCGGCCAGCTTTAAAGATCTGCCCGGTGGCCAGCAATTAGGGCCAACTTATGATTACAGCCATCGCTTACTCGACTTTAGCCTGTTAGCCGAGCAACAAGCCGAGCACCCCGGCGCGCCAGCTCAAAGCGGCGTCCAAGCAGCGGCCGAGACCAAATCAGAGAGCCAAGCAGCAGAAGCTTTTAGCAAAGTGTTTTCGCTTTTAGAGCAACAGGGCCTTGCCCAAGCCGAGCAAGATAACGGCGAAGCACCCGCCGACATTACTCAGCAAGCGATTTCTTACCCTTGTTCTCGTGCGGCAAGGCTGCAACAGCTAAGCCGAGGCGACGAAGGCTTTTTGCTGTCGCTGGCCTATTCCACCCAGCGCGGCTATGGGCGCAACCACCCCTTTGCCGGTGAAATTCGCAGCGGTGAAGTGGCCCTTGAAGTCTGCCCCGAAGAACTCGGTTTTAGCATAGAGATTGGCGCGGTATTACTCACCGAATGTGAAATGGTCAATGGCTTGGTTAAACCGAAAAACCAAGCCGCTCATTTTACTCGCGGTTACGGCCTCGCCTTTGGCTTTAGTGAACGCAAGGCCATGGCGGTAGCCCTGTTAGACCGCGCCTTGCAGTGCCAGCAATACAACGAGCCGGTAAGCAGCCCAGCCCAAGATGAAGAATTTGTATTGGCCCATGCCGATAACGTGGAGGCGGCAGGCTTTGTCTCTCACCTAAAACTGCCCCATTACGTGGATTTCCAATCGGAACTGGAACTGCTGCGGAAAATGCGCCAACAAGGAGACGCTGATGAAGAGCTTTAGCCAGCAAGTGGCCAGCCTAGAGCAAGCCAGCCCAGCCTATAATTTTGGCTATTTAGACGAACAAACCAAACGGATGATCCGCCGCGCCATTCTAAAAGGGGTGGCCATTCCCGGTTATCAAGTGCCCTTTGGTGGGCGCGAAATGCCCATGCCCTATGGTTGGGGCACCGGAGGCATCATGCTAAGTGCCGCAATACTGGGGCAAGACGACGTATTTAAAGTGATCGACCAAGGCGCCGACGATACCACCAATGCGGTATCGATTCGCCAGTTCTTTAGCAAGGTCTGCGACCTGACTACCACCGTGCGCACCACAGACGCCAGCGTCATTCAAACTCGTCACCGTATTCCCGAGCAGCCCTTAGAACACGGTCAAATCATGGTATTTCAAGTGCCCATTCCCGAGCCCTTGCGCTTCATTGAGCCTCGGGAAACCGAGACCAAGAAAATGCACGCCTTGGAAGAATATGGCTCGATGCAGGTGAAACTGTATGAAGACATCGTTAACTACGGCTATATCGCCACCAGTTACGCCTATCCGGTGATGGTGCAGCAGCGGTACTTAATGGATCCTTCACCCATTCCGAAGTTTGACAATCCTAAGCTACACCGCTCACCCGCCCTGATGTTATTTGGCGCGGGGCGGGAAAAGCGCATTTATTGCATTCCGCCTTATACCGAGGTAAAGAGCCTCGATTTTGAAGACCATCCCTTCAGCATTCAACGCTGGGAGCAAGCCTGTAGCCTGTGTGGCAGCCACGATACCTTTCTCGACGAAGTACTCATCGATGACCAAGGCCAACGCATGTTTATCTGCTCCGATACCGACTATTGCCAACAACAAGCCGCAGCTCTAGGAGTCTCGCATGACTAATTTAGCGACCCCGCTCAACTCTTCCAGCCCAGCCCTAATCCCGGAGCAAAACGAGGCTTTACTCGAAGCCAGCAACTTGAGCATGCTCTACGCGCCAGGTAAAGGCTTTGAAGCACTCGACTTACAACTGTATCGCGGCGAAGTATTAGCCATTGTGGGTGAATCTGGCTCGGGTAAAACCACCCTATTAAAAACCCTGTCGGGACGCCTCCCCCCCCAAACTGGCACGGTGAAATTTAGCGCCGAACAGCACAGCGTAGAACTATACCAAGTCTCTGAAGCGCAGCGCCGCCGCATAATTCGCCAGCACTTTGGCATTGTTCATCAGCACCCCTTAGATGGCCTAAGACCAATGGTATCGGCTGGCGGCAATATTGGTGAGCGCTTGATGGAGGCAGGCTGTCGCCACTATGGCGAGATCAGAAAACAAGCGCTTAGCTGGCTCAACGCAGTAGAAATTGATAGCAGCCGCATCGACGACATTCCGCTCACCTTCTCTGGCGGTATGCAACAGCGCTTACAAATTGCCCGCAACCTAGTCACCCACCCGCAGCTGGTATTTATGGATGAACCCACCGGCGGTTTGGATGTATCGGTACAGGCGCGGCTGCTGGATTTGCTGCGCAAGCTGGTGAGTGAACTGCAACTGGCAGTGGTGATAGTCACCCACGACTTAGCCGTAGCACGCCTGCTAGCCGATCGCATCATGGTGATGAAACAAGGCCAAGTGGTAGAAAGCGGGTTGTGTGATCAGGTACTAGATGACCCTCACCATGCCTATACCCAACTGCTAGTTTCCTCCGTGTTACAACAATAAGCGCTGCAATAAGGACCGATCATGCAAGCACTGATGAGAGCGAAAAACATCGACAAAACCTTTGTATTACACAACCAAGGGGCAACGCGTTTAAGCGTATTACAACAGCAAAACTTAGAGATTTTTGCTGGCGAATGTGTGGTACTCAATGGCAGCTCTGGTTCGGGTAAATCCAGCCTGCTGCGCTCACTGTATGGTAACTATCAAGTCGACAGTGGCGAGTTACTGTTACGCCAAGGCGAACAATGGCTTGATTTAGCCAGCGCCTCACCACGGCAAATTATTGCACTGCGCCGCTCTACCATTGGCTGGGTGAGCCAATTTTTACGGGTGATCCCACGCCTCTCAGCCTTAGACATTGTGATGCAACCAATGCTAGAAAATGGCTTTAGTGAAAGCGCCGCCAAGGCCAAGGCGCAGAACTTACTGAGCCAGCTTAATGTGCCACAGCGCTTATGGTCGCTGGCCCCGGCTACCTTCTCTGGTGGCGAGCAGCAGCGGGTGAACATTGCCCGCGGCTTTGCTCTGGACTACCCAATTTTATTGCTCGACGAACCCACCGCATCGCTAGACAAACATAACGCCCAACAAGTGGTCGAGTTAATCCTCGCCGCCAAACAACGCGGCGCCGCCATTGTTGGCATTTTTCACGATGTGTGGGTACGCGACTTAGTTGCCGACCGCCTGCACCACATGCAAGCCCTTAGCCCCAGCGCAGAATAGCCCTTAGCCAAACAAAGGATAGCTCGATGATAATTACCAATGTGAAAATGATCCTTGAACAGGAAGTCGTTAACGGCTCGTTAGAAGTAAGAGAGGGGCGCATCGTCGCGCTAAGCGATACTCAAAGTCGCCATAGTAGCGCCATTGATGGCCAAGGCGCTTATTTGCTTCCCGGCCTGGTGGAACTGCATACCGACAACCTAGAAAAGTTTTTCACCCCTCGCCCCAAGGTAAACTGGCCCGGTGGCTCGGCCATGGCTAGCCACGACGCACTAATGATCTCTAGCGGCATCACCACGGTACTCGACGCCATTGCGCTGGGTTACATTAACGATCAGGGCGCCCGATTAGCCAACCTTGAGCGCATGCTTAACACCATAGTTAGCAGCCAACAGCGCGGGCTCAACCGCGCCGAGCACTTACTGCACCTGCGCTGCGAATTACCCAATGCCGATACCGCCAGCACCTTTGAAGCCCTAGTAGAACAAGGCCCGGTGGCGATGGTGTCGTTAATGGATCATACCCCCGGTCAGCGCCAGTTTGTCGACAGTGAAAAATACCGCACCTATTACATGGGTAAATATGGCCTTAACGAAGCAGAAATGGCCAAGTTTGAAGCCGAGCAAACCGCCGCTTCAGAAAAGTGGTCTGATGCCAACCGCCAGCAAATCGCTCAATCGGCACGTCAACGCGGCATCGCCTTGGCCAGCCACGACGATGCCACCGTAGAACACGCCCTAGAATCATCGGCCTTAGGCTGTGCGGTAGCCGAATTTCCCACCACCGTTGCCGCCGCCAAAGCCTCGCATGAGGCTGGGCTAAAAGTGATGATGGGAGCGCCTAATATCGTGCGCGGCGGTTCTCACTCTGGCAATGTGGCCGCCGCCGAGCTAG
>NZ_JBNKPP010000279.1:0-10840 GCF_050295395.1 Agarivorans sp. | reverse complement strand
TTAAACCCAAACCTTATTGAATCTGAATTATTTGGCCACCAAGCTGGCGCTTTTACCGGTGCCAGCCAGCAGCGTATTGGCCGCTTTGAACAAGCCAACCATGGCACCTTATTTCTTGATGAATTGGCCACCATGCCAAACGAAGTGCAAGAAAAACTGTTACGTACCATCGAGTATGGAAAAATTGAACGTTTAGGTAGCAATAAAACCATTGAGATTGATGTGCGGCTCGTATGCGCAACCAACCAAGATTTGCCGCAGCTAGTTGAGCAAGGGTTATTTCGCGCCGACCTGCTCGACCGCTTATCATTTGCGGTAATCACTCTTCCACCACTGCGCCATCGCCAAGCAGACATTAGCCTGTTAGCCCAACACTTTGCCGATAAAATGGCCCGTGAGCTAAGTTTTGCTCAACTTCCACAATTTGGCGCTGAGGTTATGCGGCGCCTAGAGACTTACTCCTGGCCTGGCAATATTCGGCAGCTGAAAAATGTAATTGAACGAGCAGTAGTAGAAAACAGTAACGCTAAGGGTAAAATCAACGATGTTGACTTTGACCCCTTTGCCTCGCCTTGGCGACCAACAAGCTTTTCTGCAGTTAGCGCTGAATCCGATAACGAATTAGGATTTAACCAACAGGTGGCCGCTTTTGAGAAAAAGCTGATTCAACAAACTTTAGAAAAACACCACTATAAACAAACCCTAAGCGCTAAAGCCCTGCAAATCAGCTACCATCAGTTAAGGGGTTTAATCAAAAAACATTGTATTAATACTCGTGGCTAGGTCTTTCATTGGTTGAGTAACCCTGAGGGTTAATGGTAAATTATCAAGCAGTTATCAGGATATCAGCTTTCACATGAATGCATTCTCAATTAGCACAGTGATGTGCTTCGCTTTGTTGCTACTGGGTTGTGAGCAACCACTAAACGTTAAGAAGCTTGGTTTAGTCTATTGCACCGAAACCGCACCACACTCTTTTAACCCGCAGTTGGAAAGCTCAATGAATGCTGTTGCGGTCACCTCGCGCCATCTTTATGACCGGCTGGTAGAGGTTGATCCTATTACTCAGCAATTAGTCGGTGGCGTGGCACACAGCTGGGAAGTCAGTGAAGACGGTTTACGCTATCGCTTTAACTTACGCCAAGGGGTCCACTTTCACAAAACCGACTATTTTAGCCCTAGCCGCGACCTGAATGCTGATGATGTTATGTTGAGTTTTCAACGCATCATCGACCCAGAACACCCTTTATATATTTTGGCTAATGGCGATTACCCTTTCTTTAACAACATTGGTTTCGCAAAAAAAATCAAAAAACTGCGCAAACTTTCTGAATTTTCAGTTGAATTTGAATTAAACCAACCCGACGCGGCTTTTTTAGCCAGCTTAGCCAGTGACTATGCGGTTATTTTATCCGCCGAATACGCCAAACAGCTTGAAGACAAACACTTGTTAGGTTTGCTCGACCAGCAGCCGATAGGCACCGGTCCCTTTTATTATGCGAATCAACGCAAAGATCACTTTATTCGTTATTACCGTCATTGGCTGCATTGGCGTGGCGCCCCCCCGATGCACCAATTGGTGTTTGATATCACCCCCACCTCGTCGATTCGTTTGGCTAAACTATTAACCGGGCAATGTGACATCATGGCACAACCAGCAGCCAACCAGCTTGAAGTGCTGCGTCAGCGAGAGGATTTATTGGTATCGGTACAAGCGGGATTAAACGTTGCTTACTTGGCCTTTAATACTCAAAAAACCCCATTTGCCGACGTTCGTGTGCGCCGCAATGTGGCCGGTCTCATCGATAAACAACGCATCGTTGACTCGGTTTATTTAAATACCGCTGAAATCGCCAATAGTGTGCTGTCGGCCTCGTCTTGGGCCTATCGCCATCAGTCTAGCTCACCCCAGCCGGACCATTTGGAATACCCCTATATGGAAAAAGCCAAACAGCAGACGATTGAATTTTGGGTACTTAATGAAGCCAGCAGTTATAATCCGCAACCGCACAAAACGGCTGAACTCATCAGAAATGACCTCACCAAGCAAGGTTACCAAGTTAACGTGCGTTTATTCGACTGGGAGGTATTACGTCGCTATTTACGCGAACCAGAGGTGAATTACGATTTACTACTTATTGGTTGGTCTACCGACAACAGCGACCCCGATGATTTCTTTAGGCAACAGTTTGCCTGTGAAGCAGTACTACAAGGTTATAACTATAGTCGTTGGTGTAATGGTCAAGTAGAATCTCTGCTCGATGCAGCTATTAGCTCGACCAGACTTGCCGACCGCTTAAAAAATTACTATAAAATCCAACAAATTATTGAGCAAGATGTGCCCGTGCTACCGTTAACTCATGCTTTAAAAATGTATTCTTACAGCGACACCATTACCGGCATTACTTGGAATCCTTATGGGGGCGTTTCTTTCAACAACGCCTATAGGAAGTAAGTTATGTTACGTTACCTAGTTCGTCGCCTTAATTTACTCATCATTACCTTTTTGGCTATCAACTTGATCGCCTTTGTTTTCCAACAAAACCAAACTATTTATGTTGCCAGTGATGACGCTTGGCTGGCGCAGTTTTTAAATTTTGTTTGGCATAACCTGAACGGTGAGTTAGGCATTTCCCATGTTAGTGGCAAACCGGTATTTGACGAGCTATTAGTTTTTCTACCAGCCACCTTAGAGTTATGTTTTTCAGCCTTCTTGTTGTCGTTTCTAATTGGCGTTCCACTAGGCACTTTGGCGGGCATCTACCATCAGCACTGGATAAGAAACCTAATCCTAAGTGTCACCATGGTGGGTTACAGTATTCCTGTATTTTGGCTAGCCATGCTGTTGGTGATGAACTCTTCACTAATGCTAGGTTGGTTTCCAGTATCTGGACGTTACGATTTATTGTTAGAAATCCCCCAAATTACCGGCTTTGGCATTATCGATGTATTTTGGCTTGAGCCACAAGCGCGCTGGCCAGCTTTTATTAGTATAGTCAATCATTTAACCCTACCCACCTTGGTGTTAGCAGTGGTGCCAACCACCGAGGTGATTCGTCAGCTGTCCAACTCCATGGCCAAAGTAATGAACGAAAGTTACATCAAAGCAGCGACTACCAAAGGCTTATCAAAATGGCAAATTGTTAGCCGTCATGCGCTACACAATGCCCTTCCCCCCATTTTACCAAGCCTAGGCTTACAATTTGGTAATGTGCTGACCATGGCCATGGTATTAGAAGTAGTGTTTGCTTGGCCAGGCATTGGCCGCTGGCTTATTTCCAGTATTTACCAGCAAGACTATATAGCCATTCAAGGCGGCATGTTGGCCGTTGCGACCTTGGTTATCACCACCTTCGTAATAACCGATATATTTACTGCATTGATTCACCCACTACGCCGAAGAGAAGTCTATGCTCAATACTAACGTATTCGCCGAGACCACCGTCTCCAGTACTCTGCAGCGAGCGCTCAATCGCTTTCGAGACAACTCTATCGCCATGGTCGGCTTTTGGTTCTTTTTAGGCTTTGTTCTGTTAGCCTTGTTTGGCCCACTTATTGCGCCCTATCCCTTAGATTTTCAAACAGACAACTTGTTTCAGCCGCCATCGTGGAATCAAAATGGCCACGTTGATAACTTTCTTGGCACTGATGATTTAGGTCGTGATGTACTAAGCCGGCTAATCTATGGCTGTCAGCTGACCTTTGGCGGGGGCTTGGTGGTGGTAATTATTGCCGCTTTAATTGGCATACCTGTGGGTATTTTTTCTGGCATGAGTAAGGGAATTAAAGCCAGTGTCCTACACCATGTAATGGACACCGCCTTATCCATACCCTCATTGCTGATTGCGATTATGGTTGTATCATTCCTCGGTCCAGGTTTAGAAAACACCCTAATAGCCATTGCACTAGCGCAGATACCACAATTTATTCGCTTTACCTATATTGCGGTATCGACAGAGGTACAAAAAGAGTACATTACCGCAATCCGCCTCGATGGCGCCACCAACTACCGAATCATTAAAAATGGTGTATTACCGAACATTGCCGACTCAATAATTTTTCAGGTGAGTCGCAGTTTTTCGTCTTCACTCATCGACATTACCGCCCTTGGTTTTATTGGTATTGGAGCCCAAGCGCCTTTACCTGAATGGGGCGCGATGCTAGGCGGAAGTAAAGACCTACTATTCTCAGCCCCATGGACAGTAACCCTACCCGGTTTTGTCATTATGATGAGTATTTTAAGTGTAAACATGGTGGGAGAAGGCTTACGCCAGGCCATGTTAGAGGGGGTCGACTAATGGCATTGTTAGACATTCGTAACCTAACTATCGAGATCAACACCCCCACAGGCATTGTTAAAGCGGTGGATAAAGTGAGCTTAACCATGGCCGAAGGCGAAATTAAGGCCTTGGTAGGCGAATCAGGCTCAGGGAAAAGCCTAATTGCCAAAGCCCTGTTAGGCGTAACTAAGCCCAGCTGGACGGTTAAAGCCGACCGTATGCGGCTTGGAGATGTAGACTTAATGTCGCTCACTACCAGACAACGTCGCAAAATTCTGGGTAACGAAATCGCGATGATTTTCCAAGAACCCAGTTTGTGTTTGGACCCATCTGAAGAGGTGGGCAAACAGATTGAAGAAGCCATTCCCTGCCATAATATTAAGGGCGGATTCTGGCGCCGCTTTCAATGGCGAAAAAAACAGGCACAAGCACTACTGCACAAGGTGGGGGTGAAGGATCACCATAAAGTAATGCGTAGCTACCCCTACGAATTATCAGACGGGCTCTGCCAGAAAGTGATGATTGCCATGGCCATTGCGGGGCAGCCTAAGTTATTAGTGGCAGATGAACCGACGACTTCGATGGAAGTGACTACAGCCAGTCAAATTTTGCGCTTGCTACATAAACTGAATAAGCTGCATAACACTGCCATTTTGTTGATTAGTCACGACTTAAGCACCTTATCAGACCTCGCCGATACCATCAGCGTGATCTACTGCGGACACATGGTTGAAGTAGGACGCTCCGACCAAGTTGTAAATAACAGCCACCACCCTTATACGGCCGCATTACTGAGCTCTGCGCCACAATTTGATAAACCCTTCGAGCGCAAGGCGCTATTACCGGGTTTACCGGGCTCAATCCCCGCGTTGCAGCATTTGCCGATTGGCTGCCGTTTAGGCCCAAGATGCCCAAAAGCTCAACGTAAATGTGTGATTCAACCGAAGTTAAAAAAATTGAAAGGCCACCAATACGCCTGCCACTACCCATTAAATATTGAAAAAAAGGCCAGCAACAATGGCTAATTTATTGCACGTTAGACACTTATCCCAACATGTATATATTCACAAGGGCTGGTTGAGTCGCCAGCGTTTTGCGGCGATAGATGATGTAAGCTTCGACTTAAACATGGGGGAAAGCTTAGCTATCATTGGAGAATCTGGCTCTGGGAAGTCTAGTTTAGCAAGAGTATTGGCGGGTATTAATAAGCCCAGTGGTGGAGATATTTTTGTTAACGGCGAAGCCTTAACCTTTGGTGACTATACACGCCGTTGCCGACTAATAAGAATGATTTTTCAAGACCCGAACAGCTCGTTAAATCCGCGCTCCAATATTGGCCGTATTTTATCTGCTCCGCTTTCTCTGAACACTTCGATGAGTATAGAAGAACAACAACAGAAAGTGGTCGCTACACTGAAGCTCGTCGGTCTATTAGAAGAACATGCTGAATTTTTCCCGAACATGCTTTCCAGCGGACAAAAACAACGAATTGGTGTCGCTAGAGCGTTAATACTTAGCCCCAAAATTATTGTTATCGACGAAAGCCTATCGGCCCTAGACATTTCAGTTAGAGCACAAATTATTAACTTACTTTTAGAATTACAACAGCGTTTTGCGATTAGCTATATCTTTGTTTCCAACGACTTAGGCTTGGTTCATCATTTCTCTGACAAGGTGCTAGTGATGCAACAAGGTAAAGCCGTCGAACTTAAGAACACCGAACAGTTCTTCGCTGAACCAGAACATGAATTAAGTCAACGCTTACTCAACGCCTATAAAAATGCCTTTAGAAAATAGCTAACAGCTTGCTCAGCTCGGATCGGGGTGAACGCTTTGGCTCACGCGAGCTGAGCGATATCAAGCGATAAAGCCACTTCTCTTTCAATCATCTCCATCAAAGGTCGTAAGGTAATCGGCAAGTTACTTCTGATCCTTTCGGCAGTGATATAATAAGGCGCTCGTTGGCCATGATATTCAACCACCGGACCAATTTGCTGAAACTTAATGCCTAACAAAGCGGTGCTGCGCGCCAGTCGCGGCTCCATCATCACATAAGCATGTTTAATATTATTTCGTTCAGCCAAAACCGTGGCCGCTAAATACATACTAGCGGTAATAAATGGAAAACAGCGCAACTCTTCTTCGTAAAGTTCGGCTACATTGATTCCGCCAATGGCTGATTGTTGAAATTGATCCGCTTTACGCCGACGAAAAGAAGCGCGTAGTGCCAAGCGTGATATCTCGCAAATATCTTCCCGAGCAAAATTTTGCGGATGCAGCGCCAAATCGCTAATTGCCCCCTCGCAATATTTTTCCAAGGGCAATAATTGTTGGCCACTTGGCGCTACAACTCTTACGGTACTGGCATAAGTATTTGAAGATTTATGTCTTACCAAACAGTATTCAGAATAGTCGTCAAACTCATCTCGCTCCAGCTGTTGCGGGTTAGTCGGCTCAAAGCCTAACTCCGTGCAATACACATCATGGCGGATCCGATAAACACTCCGAATATCCTCAGTGTTAGCAGCAACCAAAGGCTGAAAATATCTAGCATAGTGAGCGGCGATCTCTTCTGCTTTTTGCTGGGCGGCATATTGGGTAGTTTTACTGGTGGGTAAACCCACTATTTTCCCTTTTATACTGGTCGGCAACATATTGCTTTTCAAATCTTCACCTTAGTCCCTTAAGTGACAATTGAATTATTAGAACATTCCTATACGCTGATTTATTGATACTATCTAATAACAAAGATGTATAGTGTTTTTTGACTTTTCATTGATAACACAACTACCTGATTTAACAGCTTTAAGCCTGACAAGCTGGTGTCGATACGAAGATTGATAGTTTAACTGCTCTGATCAGCTGGGTCGCATGCCACTTTAAAAGTAAACATGCTAAAATTACGGCATTTTTAAGACTGTCAATTAGACCGAGCATATAACAATCGGGTAAGTTTAAGGAATTAGCATGATAATCAAACCCAAGATCCGTGGCTTTATTTGTACAACAACTCACCCAGTGGGTTGTGCTGAAAATGTACAACAACAAATTAACTACACCAAACAGCAAGGCAAAGTAGCAAATGGACCTAAACGGGTATTAGTGGTGGGCTCATCAAGCGGATACGGCTTATCTTCTCGCATTGCCGCGGCGTTTGGCAGCGATGCAGCCACTATTGGGGTGTTTTACGAAAAACCAGCCACCGAGAAAAAAACCGGTACTGCTGGTTGGTACAACGCTGCAGCCTTTGACCAAAAAGCTCACGAAGCAGGCTTATATGCTAAAAGTATTAATGGCGACGCGTTCTCTCATCAAGCCAAGCAGGCAGCCATTAAACTGATCAAAGAAGATTTAGGCCAAATTGATTTGGTGGTTTATTCTTTAGCCTCACCTGTACGTAAACTACCCGACACTGGCGAGCTAATTCGCTCTAGCTTAAAACCAATCGGTGAAACCTATACCGCTACAGCCGTAGATACCAATAAAGATACTATTATTGAAGCCAGTGTGGAGCCAGCAACAGAACAAGAAATTGCTGATACAGTAACCGTTATGGGCGGTGAAGACTGGGAATTATGGATTAACGCCCTAGATGAAGCAGGCGTGTTAGCCGAAGGCTGCAAAACGGTGGCTTATAGCTACATTGGTACCGCTCTAACTTGGCCCATCTATTGGGACGGCGCCTTAGGTAAAGCAAAAATGGATTTAGACCGAGCAGCTACCGCCCTAAACAATAAACTGAGTGATAAGCATGGCAGTGCCAATGTCGCCGTATTAAAAAGCGTTGTTACACAAGCTAGCTCCGCGATCCCAGTGATGCCATTATATATCTCTATGGTATTTAAAATCATGAAGGAGCAAGGCTTACACGAAGGCTGTATGGAGCAAATCTATCGTCTATTTAACGAACGTCTATATCGCGAAGACCAACAACCAGCGGAAGTTGATGAAAACAACCGGTTACGCCTCGATGACTGGGAACTACGTGAAGACATTCAACAAGCCTGTGTCGATTTATGGCCACAAATTACCACTGAAAACCTTAAACAACACACCGACTACGAATACTATAAAGCAGAGTTTTTGAAACTATTTGGCTTCGGTGTTACTGGAGTGGATTACGAAGCAGATGTGAACCCACTAGTCCCTTTCGACGTAGTGAATATTGACTAATCCATTATAACGATTAACTAGCAGCCCCAAGCTCGTTTTGGGGCTTTTTTATTCAATTCTATGGTAGCGAATACGACCCGCCCTAGGAATATAAGCATCCAAGGTCTGACCATCTTTAGATACCCGATACTCCACCACCTTATCGGCGGATTTAACGACCACTCGATTACCATCAATTTTATATTCGGTAGCCACTTGGCTACTAGACTTCACTTGCCCACTTTCGGTAAAAACTAAACGTTCTCGCTTACCATAAAACTCATGCTCAGACTCCCACGTACCGAGTAGAGGGTTAAGCTGATGACTCACTTGAGCACCAATTAACTGCGGATAAGCAAAATAAACAAATGTTAATACGCCAAGAGCGATACCAAACAACGCGGTGAGTAATATGAGGGTCTTTTTCAATTTCAACTCCATAAAAAAAGGACGTTTAACGTCCTTTTTTCAGTACCTTACTTAAGAACTAAGCTTACAATAAGTTTTCGATTTCTGCTTTACTTTTTAGCACATCGAGCAACACTTGATAACTTGCTTCTGTTTTTACACTATTCAGTTGCTGTAACCAACGCTGAGTTTCGCTTGGGTCAACTGACTCGGCTTCATTCACTGCAGTGATTTGAATAACAACTTGGTCACCATTCATGGCAGTGATACGTTCTGCCACTTTCTGCTCACTAGGCTTAGCCATACTAAACAACTGACGCACCACCTGAGGTTCTAACTCTTGGCTGTCGCGCCCAACCTTAAACTTGGCTTCAAGCTTGAGGTTTTGCTCGTACAGTAAGGCATCTAAGCCTTCTCCTGACAGCATCGCCTGTTTAATGTTATCAGCGTATTGTTGCGCCGCCTTGGTGGCTTTCGATTGAGTTAGCGCGCTAACAATTTGAGGCTGCACTTCTTCGAAGGACTTCAACACTGAAGGCTTATGAGCAGTAACACGAACCACGATATTGCTTTCTTCAGCTAATTGAATAGCGTCGCTGTTTAGTCCTTCGGCAATAAAGTCTGGATCAAACAGCTTGTTTAACACCTGAGCTTGAGCTAATTCACCATTAGCATTTGAGCGAGTTAAACCGCTAAGCGTTTTACGCTCTAAACCCGTTTCCTTAGCCACTTCAGCTAATGAATCAGGTATTTCAAAGGCGACTTCCGCTAAACGTTGAGCTTGAGCATAAAAAGCACTTTGAGCTTGTTGCTGCTGCAAACGCTGACTAATTTGTTGTCTAACTTCGCTTAAAGGTTGAGCTTGCTCAGCTTGTAACTCTAGTAATTTGATAATGTGAAAACCAGCATCCGTTTTCACTACATCACTCACTTGGCCTACTTCGCCGATCGCAAATAACGCAGTATCAAATTCCGCAGGTAAAACACCACTTTCAAACCAACCTAGCTCACCGCCATTTTCAGCACTAAAACTCTCTTCAGAGGCTTCGACAGCAACGCTAGCAAAGTCTTCACCATTATGAATACGCGCTAATAAAGCTTCTGCTTTGGCCTTATCCGCAGCTTCATCATCACCAAACTTAATCAAGATATGAGCAACTTTACGCTTCTCTGCTTGGCTATAACTTGACAAATGAGCTTGATAATATTGTTCGATTTCCTGCTCACTGGGCTCGATAGTTTTAGCTATCTCATCGGCATCAACCACGATGTATTCAACATCTATAGATTCTTCAGTTTGAAAACTGCTTTGATGCTCTTGATAGTAAGCTTGCATTTCGTCTTCGCTAGGTGCCTGTTGTGTCGCAAAATTATCGACAGGGACCGTCACATAACGCAGATCTCGTGTTTGTTGATTCAGCTTCACCAACAGTTCAGCTTCACCCGGTAAAGCGAACTCGCTTCCCAATAAGGCTTGCTGTAATTGGCGACGGGTTAAATCGGCGCGAATAATATCTCTAAACTGTGCCGGCTGGAGGTTGGCGCGATATAGCACAGCAAGATAACGCTCGTTATCAAAACGGCCGTCTACTTGAAACTCTTGCATGCCTAGTATTTGTGATTTCACTTGCGCATCACTAACACGTAAACCGTACTTGTCGGCTGCTTGATCTAATAAGCGCTCATTAATTAAATTCTGCAAAACGTCATTTCGAAACTGCGCGATGTAATTGGGATCGGCAGCTAATTGATTAAATGCATCTCCGAACTGACTCTCTAAGCGAGCACGCTCATTTTGATACGCCTGATCAAACTCTGCGCGGCTAATCGACTCACCATTGACTTCAGCGGCTAATTGCTCACTTGGGCTCGCAATGTAGCTACCTACACCAGCCAGAGCAAAAGATAAAATGACCAAAACTAGAATGATTTTGGCTACAGGACCTTGGCTTCCTTCACGGAGCTTTTCCAACATGCTTAATTACTCTTTACCACATTTA